>JAZRUS010000043.1:0-13232 GCA_045652665.1 Eubacteriales bacterium
TCGTCAAGATCCATTGCAAGACCCATATCGGAAACGAACTTTGCAAGTCCTGCCTCGTCAAGCTTAATAAAACCGTCGAGTGTCTTTACGCTGGTGGGGATCGAGTACTCGATCTTTATGGTGTCCTTCTTCTCGAGGCTCGCTTCTCTTGCCTCTACGGGGTTTATAACGTGCTTTTTGATCCTTGCGAGCTCATCTGCGGAGATTCTGCCGTAGAGCATATATACCTTAGCACTTGCGACACCGGGCTTATCTCCCTGAGATATAAGCTGAATGCACTGTGCCGCGGAATCCGCGCGCTGATCAAACTGACCGGGAAGGTACTCGGTGGCAAATACTGCCGCGCCGTCGTTTTCAACCTCCTCGTAAACTTCGTCGAGCTGGGGCTCGGAGAACACGGTGCCTACCGCGTAATCAAAGAGCTCCTTTGTAATATTCTCCGCGTCATAGCGGTTGAGGATCCTTACTCTTTCGACACTCTTTATGCCGAGGAAGGTCGAGATCTCGCTCTTGAGGGCGACAGCCTCGTTATCAAGACCCGCCTTTTTTTCTACATATATGCGATATACCATTGTTACGTCCTTTCACTTTGCTTTCATAGCGCGCGCACCGATGTCGGAGCGATAGTACGCCGTTGAGAATTTAACAGATTCAACCTTCTTGTAAGCCGAGGCGATCGCCTCGCCAAGGGTATCCTCTACTGCGGTAACTCCGAGCACCCTGCCTCCCGCGGTTACAAGTCTTGCGTCGTCGGTACGCTTTGCGCCCGCAACGTAGACCGAATCGTATACCTCGTCGGCAATGGTAATTTCAGCACCGCTCTCGTATTTTTCGGGATAACCCTTAGACGCCATAATTACACAGCATGCGCTCTTGTCGGCAAATTTAACCTCGCAGCTCTCAAGCGTTCCGTCGGTCGTGGCGCGCATTACGGTGTACAGATCGCTCTCGAGAAGCGGAAGCACTACCTGCGTTTCGGGATCGCCGAAGCGGCAGTTATACTCGATAACCTTAGGGCCGTCGGGGGTAAGCATAAGTCCGAAGTAAAGGCATCCCTTAAAGGTTCTGCCCTCAAGATTCATCGCATTGACCGTGGGAAGGAATATCTTTTCCATACACTCTGCCGCGATCGCGTCGGTGTAATAGGGGTTGGGAGCAACTGTACCCATACCGCCGGTATTAAGTCCCTCGTCGTTATCAAGAGCTCGCTTATGGTCCATCGAGGACACCATAGGCTTTACGCACTTACCGTCGGTGAATGCGAGGACGGACACCTCGGGGCCGGTAAGAAATTCCTCAACGACTATCTGATTTCCGCTCGCGCCGAACTTGCCCTCCTTCATTATCGATTCAACCGCCTCAATAGCCATCTCGCGGGTGGTGGCGATGATAACGCCCTTTCCGAGTGCGAGCCCGTCAGCCTTAACAACGGTCGGTATCTTACAGCTCTTTACGTATTCAAGAGCGAGGTCGGCATCGTCAAATACCTCGTAGGTCGCGGTGGGAATGCCGTATTTTTTCATAAGGTTCTTTGAAAAGACCTTACTGCCCTCGATTATTGCCGCGTTTGCATTCGGGCCGAAGCAGGGAATGCCGACTGCGGAAAGCGCGTCGACACATCCGAGAACAAGCGGATCGTCCGGAGCAACTACAGCGTAATCGATTTTATTTTTAACCGCGAAATCAACGATCGCGTCGATATCCTTAGCTCCAATCGGAACTACGGTAGCGTCCTTATCCATTCCGCCATTACCGGGAAGCGCGTAGATCTTGGTTATATCCTTATTTTCTTTAAGCTTTTTGATGATGGCGTGCTCTCTGCCGCCACCGCCTACTACCATAAGTTTCATCCAAGCCCTCCTATTAGTGATGGAAGAGTCTCATACCGGTGAACGCCATTGCTATACCGTACTTGTTGCAGGTATCGATAACGACGTCGTCACGAATCGAGCCACCGGGCTCGGCAATGTAGGAAACGCCGCTTCTCTTCGCGCGCTCGATATTGTCGTCGAAGGGGAAGAAGGCGTCAGAGCCGACGGATACGCCGCTGATAGTGTCAAGATATGAGCGCGCCTCCTCTGCGGTAAGCGGCTCGGGGCGCTCGGTAAAGTACTTCTGCCAGTTGCCCTCCGCGCAAACGTCCTCCTCGTTCTTATTGATATATCCGTCTATAACGTTATCTCTGTCGGGGCGCTTGATGTCGGAACGGAAGGGGAGGTTCAGCACCTTATCGTACTGACGGAGATGCCAGGTATCCGCCTTTGAGCCTGCAAGGCGAGTACAGTGTATTCTCGACTGTTGACCTGCGCCAACGCCGATAGCCTGTCCCTGATATGCATAGCACACCGAGTTCGACTGGGTATATTTAAGGGTTATAAGGGCGATGATAAGATCGCGCTTTGCCTCATCGGGAAGTACCTTGTTCTCGGTTACGAGATTGGAGAGAAGCTCCTCGTTGATCTCAAAGTTATTTCTTCCCTGCTCAAAGGTCACACCAAAAACGTCCTTATGCTCGACCGGCGCGGGAACGTAGTCGGGATCGATCTTAACGATATTGTAGCTTCCGTTTCTCTTTGACTTGAGGATCTCAAGCGCCTCGTCGGTATATCCGGGAGCAATAACGCCGTCGGATATCTCGCGCTTAATGAGGGTTGCGGTAGTTACGTCGCAGACGTCGGAGAGAGCGATCCAGTCACCGAATGATGACATACGGTCGGTTCCTCGCGCACGTGCATACGCACATGCGAGGGGGGACTCGTCAAGTCCTGCGATATCGTCAACGAAGCAGGCGCGCTTAAGCTTCTCGGAAAGCTTTACTCCGACCGCCGCGGAAGTAGGGCTTACGTGCTTGAAGCTCGTAGCGCAGGGGAGTCCCGTAGCTTCCTTAAGCTCCTTTACAAGCTGCCATGAGTTGAATGCGTCAAGAAAGTTTATGTATCCGGGTCTGCCGGAGAGTATCTCTATCGGAAGCTCCCTGCCGTCACTCATAAATATCTTTGCCGGCTTCTGATTAGGGTTACAGCCGTATTTAAGTTCAAATTCTTTCATCGTCCTTCATCCTTCCGATTATTTATTCTTATTGATAAGTCTGGTCTCGGAGCTTCCGCTCTCAAGATCGGTGTAGCTAACGTAAAGAGATATCTTGTTATTCTCGTTGAGATTATTCCATATAGCCGCTGTAAACGCATCTATATCCGAGGGGATGCTGACGCGCTCGGGCTCTCCCTGGAAGGTGGGAATGGGATTGCCGTCGGTAACGTAGGTATGAATGAAGTGACCGAGACCTGCGATGGGTGCGTACTCGTAGAAGAAGCGGTTGCAGGCTGTGCCCTCGGCATCCGCGCTCTTAAGAATGCTCATATCGTAGGTGAAGTCGCTGCCGTCGTAGGTGATAACGCCGCTGATTCTGGGGGTGAAGTTCGGGGAATCGGGCTCAAACTCACGCGTTCTGAGCGCCGCCCTCATATCCTCGCCCTTTGCAAGGAAATCGTAGATAGTATCGGTCTGGTCACCGTTGGTAACGATAAGCTTATTTCCGATCTTACGGATCGCCGCATAGATGATGAGCGAAGGATCGGACACCTTCGCGTAGTCGTGGGGCTCGGTGAACACCGCGCCATCCTTTTCGGTAAATACTCTGTTACGGGAATTTTCGCTTCTTCCCATAATGAAGTATGCAAAAACAGCCTTCTTTCCGTCCTCGCTCTTTCCAATCACGATTCCGCGGCCGGGATAGGGATTTGACGAAAGAAGCTCGCCTAGATCGTTTATTTCGTAGATGTTCATATGTAGTGACCTTTCAAAAATTATTTTCTTTTCTTTAGAATTTCTGCCGAAACCTTTTCGCAGGAGAGTGGGAGGATCTTCCATTCCGCCTCCTCCATTATTCTTCTCTGGAGAGTTTCGGGAGTATCGCCGTCCTCAACGTACACGGCGCGCTGCATAATGATTCTGCCGCCGTCGGGTATTTCGTTCACAAAATGGACGGTTGCGCCGCTGACCTTTACACCGTATGCCAAGGCAGCCTCGTGCACCTTTAGTCCGTAAAATCCCTTGCCGCAGAAGGACGGTATAAGAGAGGGATGAACGTTTATTATCCTATCCCTGTAATGCGAGGTAAATCTCTCGGAGAGAATACTCATAAATCCTGCGAGCACAATGATATCAATACCCGCGCCGTCAAGGATAGAGATGAGCTTATTTTCAAAATCCTCAGCGTCACGGCAGTCGCGCTTCTCAACAACGGCTGTCGGAATGCTTGCACGTGCCGCGCGCTCCAGCGCGTAGGCATCCTTCTTATTTGAGAGAACGAGGGATATCTTTCCGCTCTTAATAATGCCGTCGCGCTCAGCGTCTATCAGCGCCTGGAGATTCGTGCCGCCGCCGGATACCATTACGGCGATCTTAACGGGCGTTACCATAAAAGAACGCCCTCGTCGCTCTCAATTACCTCTCCGAGAACGTACGCATCCTCACCGTTCGCTCTTAGGATCTCAAGCGCCGCATCAACGTCATCGGGAGCTACGACTACGGTCATTCCGACACCCATATTGTAGGTGTTATACATATCTCTTTCGGGAATATCTCCGAACTTCGCGATAAGGTCGAATATAGGAAGCACTCTTACGTCGGACTTCTTGATCTTCGCGCCGAGTCCGTCGGGGAAGCTACGCGGAATGTTCTCATAGAATCCGCCGCCGGTTATGTGCGATATACCCTTGACCTCTACCTTCTCAAGGAGAGCAAGGATGGATTTTACGTATATTCTCGTAGGAGTGAGAAGGGTCTGGCCAATAGTCTTTCCACTAAGCTCCTCGCGGGGAACGTAAAGCTCTGGATTGTTATTATCTATATCGAACACCTTACGGCAAAGAGAGAAGCCGTTGGAATGAATGCCCGTCGATGGAAGCGCGATTATAACGTCGCCCGCCTTCATCTTCTTGTTATCTATTATTTTCTTCTTATCAACGATACCGACAGCGAAGCCCGCAAGGTCGTAATCCTCTACCGGCATAAGACCGGGGTGCTCTGCTGTCTCACCGCCTATGAGAGCGGCACCGGACTGAACGCATCCTTCCGCAACGCCGGAAACAATTGAAGCTATCTTCTCCGGATAGTTCTTTCCGCACGCTATGTAGTCAAGGAAGAACAGGGGCTTTGCGCCGACGCAGATTATGTCGTTAACGCACATTGCAACGGCATCTATACCGATAGTATCGTGCTTGTCCATAAGTATTGCAAGCTTTACCTTAGTGCCGCATCCGTCGGTACCGGAAACGAGGACCGGCTCCTCCATTCCCTGCACGGGAAGTCCGAAGCAGCCGCCGAAGCCGCCGACGTCGTCAAGGCATCCTTCGTTGCGCGTACGCTTGATGTGCGCTTTCATAAGCTCTACCGCCTTATAGCCCGCGGTAATATCAACACCGGCCTTAGCGTAGCTTTCTGATCTCGAATTTTTCATCTTATATCTACCTTTCAAATTAATTACTTTTTCTCTGAGAGTCTGCGTTCGTATTTGTTATCCTCGGTCACTCTCGGTGTTGCCGTGGGATATTTACCGTCGAAGCAGGCGGTGCAATATCCCTTACAGCTGCCCGACACCGCAAGCTTCGTTATATCCTCAAGGCGGAGATATCCGAGCGAATCCGCGCCCGTGATAAGCGCGATCTCCTCAACGGTGTGGTTACAGGCTATAAGCGATTCCTTTGAATCAACGTCGGTGCCGTAGTAACAGGGATTAAGGAACGGCGGTGCCGAGGATCTGAGATGCACTTCGGTAGCTCCCGCGTTTTTCAGAAGCTTCACAAGCTTTGCGCAGGTGGTTCCGCGGACTATGGAGTCGTCCACCAGAACTACCCTCTTACCCTTTACCGTCGCGCTGACGGGGTTGAGCTTTATTTTGACCTTATCCTCCCTGACGTCCTGTCCGGGAGCGATAAAGGTTCGACCTATATACTTATTCTTTATGAGTCCTATTCCGTAAGGGATTCCCGACTCTTCCGCATATCCTATCGCGGCGTCAAGACCGGAGTCCGGAACGCCGACGACTACGTCTGCCTCAACGGGATGCGCCTTTGCAAGCAGTGCGCCCGCGCGCTTTCTCGCCTCGTGAACGGAGCAACCGGCAATGACAGAGTCCGGACGCGAGGTATAAACGTACTCAAACGCGCAGAGAGTCTCGGGGGCGGTGCCGCAGTGATCCTTTATTGATTTGATCGAATCACCGGAGAATACGATTATCTCGCCCGGCTCAAGCTCGCGGATGAAGGTCGCGCCGACGGTATCGAGAGCACAGGTCTCACTTGCTATGACGTACTGACTGTTCTCCCTCTTTCCGTAGCAAATAGGATGGAAGCCGCATTTATCTCGCACCGCAATGATCTTCTGCGGAGACATAAGCAGAAGGCTAAGTCCACCCTCAAATCTGTTCATCGCCCTAGAGACAGCCTCCTCAATAGATGCGGATCTTATTCTCTCCCTCGTTATAACGTAGGATGCGATCTCGGCATCGCTTGACGTATGGAATATCATTCCCTCAAGCTCAAGCTCACGCTTAAGCTCAAGCGCGTTAACAAGCCTGCCTTCGGTAGCGATTGCAAGACGCCCCTTCATATGATTTACGACTATCGGCTCTGCATTCTCGCGCCCCTTAGTACCGAGAGTACCGTAACGGACGTGGCCGATCGCCATGATTCCGTTACCGAGCGCATTTAGCTTCCCGTGGTCAAAAACGTCGTTTACAAGACCTCTATCCCGCCTTGAGGCGAACACTCCGTCGTCGTTGACTACGATTCCGCAGCTCTCCTGCCCTCTGTGCTGGAGCGCAAACAGTCCGTAGTACACACTGGATGCAACGTTGGTGCTTTCTTTCCCTATAATTCCGAAAACTCCCATATATCCTCCCTATTCTGTTTTCTGCAATATCTCAGGCGTTGAATTTCTCCGCGATCGCACGGTCCTTTTCAAGAACCTTCTTTGCCCCCTCGGCACGTACCGAAATGAGCTTTTCGCGAAGCTCGGGCTCGGAAAGCGCAAGTATCTCTGCCGCAAGGTGCGCCGCATTCGCTGCGCCGTCTATAGCAACGGTTGCTACCGGAATTCCCGAGGGCATCTGAACGGTTGCCCAAAGCGCGTCAACACCGCCCGTGTTTTTGCAAGAGATCGGGATACCTATTACGGGGAGCACGGTGTTTGCCGCTACCGCACCCGCAAGGTGCGCCGCCATACCTGCGGCAGCGATTATAACTCCGAATCCGTTATCATAAGCCGCGGAAACAAAATCCGCCGTTTCATGCGGCGTTCTATGTGCAGAGTAAACGTGAACCTCAAACGGAATACCGTAATTGCGAAGCACGTCGATTCCCTTTTCAACTATGGGAAGATCGCTGTCGCTTCCCATTAAAATAGCAACTTTTTTCATATTTATCTCCATTCATTTTATAGTACAAAAAGCAAAAAGGCGGTCTTACCCCGATTTATAAAGGTAGACTGCCCAGACGGTCGGCTTATTATCGATTTTTGCTTCCATCGCAGTCGTTTCTGCGTTACCGTCAGTTACAAAAACCTTTACCGATATATATTTTAACATAAATATAAGTTAAAAGTCAATAGAGTCTAATTTTTTCTCGCGTATAAATTTACAAAAAATATATTTATCCTTTTGTTGTTTTTCAACAAAGAAAATGAGGGGAGGAAATTTTTGTCAAGTTCTGTTTTTCGAGAATGACGAGCCGTAAATCTTAAATTTCGGCAACTTTTTATCAAATAATGCGACACGGGTTGACTATAGCGCAAGTTAAATCGAGGTTTCGCGGCAGGCGAGCTCATAGGTTTTGAGTTTATTACCGGATTCATAGAATGAAATAAACTTTATCAAAATTCATTGACATTTCAAAAAAAATATGATATACTAACTGCCGTACGACCCGCACCTCTGCGGAATATAATAAGCCTGCATAGTTAAATGGATATAATAAACCCCTCCTAAGGGTTAGTTACAGGTTCGATTCCTGTTGCGGGTGCCAAATGTCCCCAGCCCTCTCGGGCGGGGGATTTTTGGTTCCTGCACTGAATCGACCTGCTCTGCGAGCGAAAGCAAAGCAGAATCGGGTTCGAATCCCAGCCGCACAGTCTCGCCGTGCGAGACAATACAATCCGCCTCCGAGCACTTATTTTCCTGCGGCTGCTTCCTGTTGCGGATCTATATTCCTACAACTGAAAAATCCTTTGCTTTTTCGGTTTTTATTACCGAATTATATTTTTTACTCTTGATCGCTTGAATTTCGCCTTATTTTATGGTATAATACAGTGAACCGTCAGAAACAAACAAGGAGAAGATATGGCACTCGAAAACAAGTTAAGCATTACGGATTCCGCAGAGCTTGCCCGCGAGGAAGAACGAATAAGCAAAACGCGTGCAATTGAGCTTTTTGAAACGGATTTTCTTTCGACGCTCAAGGCAGGAAGCTTTGAGGCACTGTCTAAAATACATGCCTTTCTTTTCTCTGATATATACGACTTTGCGGGAAAGCTACGTACAGTTAATATTGCAAAAGGCAATTTCAGATTTGCGCCCTTGATGTATCTTCCTGCTGCGCTCGATAATGTAGAAAAAATGCCGCAAAGCACATATGATCAAATTATCGAAAAATACGTTGAGATGAACGTAGCACATCCCTTTAGAGAGGGTAATGGCAGAGCGACGCATATATGGCTTGATCATATATTGAAATGCGAAATCGGTATGGTCGTTGACTGGAGCCTTGTTGATAAGGAAGATTATCTTCTTGCTATGGAGCGGAGTCCGATCAAGGATATTGAGATAAAGCACCTCTTAAAAACCGCGCTTACCGATAAAGTAAACGACCGTCAGGTGTTTATGAAAGGGATTGATACAAGCTATCATTACGAGGGATATGCAACCTTCAAAACAGAAGATTTAAAATGAGACCCCGGCAGTTGATAAAACTGCCTTTCTTTTTCTCGCAAGGCGGGTATCCCGCTTTGCGAAGCTCTCGGAGAGAGATTGAATTGTCGGAGTCGCGGCAATTTGATCACTCTCCTTTTTTATCTTTTTCAAGGCTTGCGTTTTACGAGGGATTAAGAATCGTTGCTGATTAAGGTTTTTGCCGATTCCCCTGACCGATGCCGTTAGACCTGTAACAAACGGTTCAAACCATAAGGGTAACATACGGAGCAAATAATCTAATAATATGTTGACAAACTGCTTAAAAAGTGGTATAATGTACACGCTACACAAACTGCATATTTTTTTCTCTGATACGGGAAAATACTTTGGTAAAAAGTGTTTTCTCTCTTTTCTCATACCGTATCGGAGAGAGTTTGTGTAGCAACAATCGAGGGGAGCATTTTTTCGGTGCATTCCTTCGGGGGTGCACTTTTTATTTTGGAGTGCAGCCTACCGAACCTACAGACGCGCAACGCAGAAAGACGCCGTCATTCAATATATGAGGCAAAGAGATATGAGGACATAGAAATGAAAAAAGAAGATATCATACCGATAGAGATTACCGCAAGCTCAATAAAACATTCGGGAAGCAACTACTATTACATAAGGCATATTTTCTACGCACTGAGAGAGCACGCGGAGCTGCTCGAAGACTCGGATTACAAACGCCTGTATGACGAAGCGCAGGACTTCCTCTTCCGATATGCCGTTAAATCCTGCGGTCTAAGCAAAGACGAACGCGAATGGGGATACGATTGTATTGAACTTCTTGCGGATCTTTTAAATGCCCAGAAAAGTACCGAAAAATACTCCTTAGAAACGGTGGATTCTCTTATTGCGGAAAGAAGGAAAATTTGGAAATCATATTAAACGGATTTGGTTTCACCGTTGCGGCAACGATTTCATTAAACCGGCAAGCATACAACCTACGAGCGTAAAATCCAACTTTTCTGCGAATTTTACGCTTTTTTCATGAAAATTTCGCTGTTGCATTTTATCTTCTGTTTTGGTATGAGGATATTTTTCAGCTATCTTCCCTTGACAAACCTTACTCCACGTGATATAATGTACTTCTCAAATAACAGATAAGGAGAAAAGCTATGGCAAACATCTGGCATCATATATCGCCAAAGAGAATAAACAAGGACGATTTTATATGCGTCATAGAGATATCCAAGGGAAGCAAAAAGAAGTACGAGCTTGATAAGGACACCGGCTTTTTGATGCTTGACCGCATTCTCTACACCTCGACCCACTATCCCGCAAACTACGGATTCATACCGAGGACCTACGGCGACGATAACGACCCTCTCGACGTTCTCCTTCTCTGCTCCGAGCCGATGGACCCGATGACACTCGTTCGCGCGTATCCTATCGGAGTTATCTCAATGATCGATAACGGCAGAAACGACGAGAAAATCATTGCTATACCCTTCAACGACCCGACCTATAATCACTATACGAACATCGATCAGCTGCCCGCGCACGTGTTTGACGAGATGCGCCACTTCTTCACCGTATATAAGAATCTCGAAAACAAATCCACCGCCGTAAACGAGGTCAGCGACCGCGACACGGCAGTGAGAGTTATAGAGGCGGCAATAGAAAAATATATTGAGCATTTCTGCAAGTAATACCGAGGTATCGGAAGTTACTGCAAGGTTCACAGTGCAAATAAAAACAGAGCGTAGACGCCAACTTTCGCGGTGTCTGCGCTCTGTTTTACTTTTTATATTATCTGTTAAGGATAAGCTTGGTCAGCTCAACGGGATCAACGATCTTACCGTCCTTGTAAACGCGCATATTGCCGGACGCGATCTCGTCGATAAGGATAACCTCACCGTTATTGTAGCCGAACTCAAACTTGATATCCCAGAGATCAAGGCCGATGGTCTTAAGATCGTCTGCAACGACCTTGGTGATCTTAAGTGTCTGAGCCTTCATGCTCTCAAACATTTCGGGAGACATAACGCCAAGAGCCGCAAGACCCTCACCGGTTACGAGCGGATCGCCCTTCTCGTCGTTCTTGAAGGTGCATTCAACGTAGCCGCCCTCAAGGGGTGTGCCGTCTGCTATGTACTCACCGTATCTGCGGATGAAGCTACCTGTTGCAACAAGACGGCAGATAACCTCAAGTCCGTGACCGAATACCTTACCGGGAAGAACCTCCATTGTTGCCTCGTCAACGTTTGCGCTGACGTAGTGAGTTTTAACGCCTACCTTCTTAAGAAGCTCAAAATAGTATACCGACGTTTCAAGATTTGCCTTTCCTATACCCTCGATCGTGAGTCCGACGCTGTTTTCGCCGGGATCGAACACTCCGTCCTTACCGGTGCAGTCGTCCTTGAACTTAAGCATTACGTTTCCGTTCTCAAGAGAATAAACGTCTTTTGTTTTTCCTTCGTAGATCTTCTTCATTTTTATAACTCCTTAATTCGCAAAGCGAAATTTTTTTGTAACGATATTATTTTATCACAAAACATTTGATTTGTACACAGGTTTTGCAAAAAAAATTTATTTTTTTCTTAAATTCGGAAATTCGCGTCGGTTGACGGATCGTCAAAGCTGCTCGCCAACATCTTTCTTAATCTTTTGCTGAGGGTTGGACGAAAGATCGGATATGCCAAAAGAGTTATTCCAATATACATCGGTAAGGCATACCACACAACCGGCAAACCGCCAAAGAAATCAAAGAGCGGACGCAGGAATGCAAACTCCGGCGGCGGTCCGAAGCTCCAGAGCGGATTTATGACCGACAGCGCGTAGTATACGTTAGAATAAGAGGGAATTCCGGGATATATGCCGATAAGCACGCAAACGGCATCGTTAAGAAGGATGAGAATTATCGCACCGATAAACGAGAGACCGAGACACCACGCGCGCCGACGGCGCGGTGTATGAATACCAAAAAGAAGCGGAAGGACGGACGTCGTAAAGAGGAGCGCGTGACATATAAACGACCTTATATAATCGGGATCGGTCGCCGGCTTTCCAATGCTCCAATACGGAACGGCGATCGCGATAATGCCCGCGACCGTGCCGATAGGGAAAACCAAATCCCTGAGGTGCGGGATCTTAAAGAGGAGCGCTATGGGGGATATGAGTATGAGAAGCGCGCACATATTGTATGCCGTGCTGAGCGCCGTGAAGCCGCTGATACCGAGGTGAGGGTATAAAACGCTTTTAAATAAATGCTGAAAGACGTTAAGAAGCATAAGCGCAAGTATAACGCGCCTTTTTACCCGCATCGGGCGGCGCCGAAGCAGAAGAAACATTACGAACGCAAGTGCAAGCGCCATAAATATAAATAAAAAATATGCGGGAGAGCCGTAATTTACGATCATATTTGCACCTCCTTTTCAGATCCTTACCAAAGAGAAAACGGTCGTCTTATCTTCGTGTACACCTATATATTATCACCAAAGGCTCCTGCAAATATGAACAAATTGTAAATAATAAAAAATGGTGTTTTTTTTCGCATGAAAGTATGGAAAAATAACCGATCGTATGGTATAATATGGGGTACGAAAGCGTGAAATACGCCTTTTTTGTCATGCAGTTTCGCGAATTCGTCAAAAAGTTGTCAAAAAATAATTTTATATTTTGGAGGAAACCAAAAATGAGCAAGAAGTATGTTTACCTTTTCTCTGAAGGTAACAAAGACATGCGTAACCTTCTCGGCGGTAAGGGCGCAAACCTCGCTGAAATGACCGCTATCGGCCTTCCCGTTCCTCAGGGCTTCACCATCACCACCGAAGCCTGCACACAGTACTACGAGGACGGCAGACAGATCAACGCTGAAATCATGGCGCAGATCATGGAATACATTGAGAAGATGGAAGCTGTTACCGGCAAGAAGTTCGGCGATCTTCAGAATCCCCTTCTCGTTTCGGTTCGTTCGGGTGCGAGAGCTTCGATGCCCGGTATGATGGACACCATCCTTAACCTCGGTCTTAACGAGGACGTTGTTGAGTATATGGCAAAGGCAAGCGGCAACCCCAGATGGGCTTACGACTGCTACAGAAGATTTATTCAGATGTACTCCGACGTCGTTATGGAGGTTGGAAAGAAGTACTTTGAGGAGCTCATCGATAAGATGAAGGAAGAAAAGGGTGTTAAGCTCGACGTTGAGCTGACCGCCGACGATCTGAAGGAACTGGCCAACCAGTTCAAGGCCGAGTACAAGGCCAAGATCGGCGCCGACTTCCCCGCCGATCCCAAGGAGCAGCTGATGGGCGCCGTCAAGGCCGTCTTCCGTTCCTGG
>JAZRUS010000044.1:0-44776 GCA_045652665.1 Eubacteriales bacterium
CGGTCCCGAGGGCGGTGACGGAGGCGGCACTGTGGTCGCGGTCGGAACTCCTGAGGAGGTAGCGCAGTGTGAAGCATCATACACGGGTGCGTTCCTGCGCGAAAAGCTTAGATAATGTATTACGCGGCAATCAAAAAAAGCGACATAGCAAACGGCGAGGGAATACGCACTACGCTTTTCGTCAGCGGGTGCCGTAACAGATGTAAAAACTGCTTCCAGCCCGAAACGTGGGCGTGTGATTACGGAGCACCCTTTACCGACGAGGTCGCAGACGAGATATTTAAAACCTTTGAAAATCCCGTCGTTAAGGGACTTACGGTCCTTGGAGGTGAGCCTATGGAGCCCGAAAATCAGCGGGGACTCTTGCCGTTTCTCTCCGAGTTTAAGGCGAGATTTCCGAATAAGACGGTCTGGTTGTATACGGGAAATCTTTACGAGGAATTGACAGGTGAGCCGGGAAGCCACCCGAAGTGCCTTGATATCACCTCGGAGCTGTTGTCTCTTGTGGATATCCTCGTTGACGGTAGATATATTGATGAGAGACGGTCGATCGGACTCAGATTCCGAGGTTCGGATAATCAGCGTGTTATAGATATGAATAAAACCCGAAGCGAAGGGCGTATAGCCATATGGGACGGCGTGCGCGAGGACAGAGTATTCAAATAAGAAACGGAGAACAAATAATATGCAAGTCAGGATAAAAAAACTTAATCCCAAGGCGAAAACACCAACCTACGGAACTGAGTTTTCCGCCGGTGCTGATCTTTACAATATGGAAGGAAATGACGTTACGGTTAAGGCGCACTGTACCGTGCTGATACCGCTCGGATTTGCCATCGAAATTCCGGAGGGATACGCAGGTCTTGTTTTCGCGCGCAGCGGTCTTGCCATGAAGCGAGGTATTGCTCCGGCGAATAAGGTCGGCGTGATCGATTCCGATTACCGCGGTGAGTGTATGGTAGCTTTACATAATCATTCCGACGAGGACGTAGTTATAGAAGGCGGAGAGCGCGTGGCGCAGCTTTCTATCGTTCCGTTTTTAAAGGCGGAATTTGAGGAGGCGAGCGAGCTTTCCTCGACCGAGCGCGGCGGTGGCGGCTTCGGCTCAACCGGTAAAAAATAACGGTAAATGAGTAGCTGTCGCATTTAGGCATAACAAAAAAGCAGAGGTATTGTGCATAATAGTGGCACGGTACCTCTGTAGTTTTTTGAGGAAAGCTAGGTTGAAAACCTGCGGTTTTCCTCTGTTTTTATTGTAACGGGGCGGGGAAAGTCGGAAAATGTCGGTTCTCCTGACCGTACGGTAATGTTTCGGTCATCATCTGCGGCGGCGCTTGCGTCGCGCGCCGAGATATGCGGTGAATGCCGCCACAAGCACGTAGCATAAGCAGTTCATCGGCACTGCTCCCTTTATGCCGCCGTCGCCTGCGATAAGAGCTATGGCAATAACGGCTGCTGAAAATATAACGGATGCGATAAGAGATGCTGTAAAGCCTCCTTCACCCTTGTATTTTGCAATTGCAAAGCCGGATATTGCAGCAGAGACCATAAAGCATATTAAAGCCGCAATGCTGATGCTGCCGATGGCATCCTTCGATCCTCCGAGGATAAGCGACGCGCAAAGCGATGCCACAATAAGCATGACTGATGAAAAAATTACCCCGAAAAGCACCGTGCGCCGTACAGACCTTTTAGAGACCTGTCTGTGTTTTTTCATATAAAAAGCCTCCGAATAAGTTTATTACAACCTATTCGGAGACTCTTCATTTTATTACTTGTTTTCGTCCTCTGCAATTGCAGGAGCAGTATCTTCTTCTGCGGGAGCCGCATTCTTCTTGTTCTTTCTCTTTGAAGATGTGCGCTCGGGAGCCTGCTCGGGCTTTGCTTCAACAGCTGCTTCGTCGCGTCCGCCGTCAATTACCTGAGCGGCAACGTCAGCCGCCTTAACGTCAACGGTTCTGATCGCGCCCTTGAGGAATCTGATCTTGGTCTTGTCCTTGGTGGTCTCAAGAACGAAGGTCTCGCCCTTTATCGAAACTACCTTACCTATAATTCCTCCTATGGTCGTAACCTCGTCGCCAACCTCAAGCGCATCGCGCATTGCGGCATCCTTCTTCTCCTGCTTCTTCTGAGGTCTTATCATAAAGAAGTAGAGAACGACAAAGAGAATGACGATCAACAGGATGGGGAATAGTGAACCTGATTCACCTTCAAGTAAAAATCCGAAATTCTGCATCTAAAGTGTAACCTTTCTTTTCGTTATCCAGTATATTATATACCATAAAATCAAACTTTTCAAGTTCATTCACAATATATTTACTTATTTTGATCTGTTTTTTTCTGCCGCGGCGGCAATCGCCTTGATAACCTTCTGCGGATACAGCCACCAATCGCGGCACCATACACGCATAATGGTCCAACCGCGCGCCTCAAGGAATCTCGGCTTGTATACGTCACGCTCCATGCAGGAGGATGAGGAAGCGAATGCATCTCTGTCAAGCTCAACTCCGACAAGATATCTGTCGGTCTTTTCGTCGTATACAGCGAGCGAGATACGGTTGTTCTTGTTTCCGAGATTAATGTCAACCTTGTAGCCAAGCTTTGTAAGTTTTTCCTTCATACGTTCCTCGACTGCGGCGACGCTGGTCATAATCCTATCATCGCTTCTCGCCTCCGTAGGAGAGAGATCGGAAAGTATCGCGCGCGCTTCCTCGTCGTCGCCCTTCGCGACAGCTCTCACGTACATGAGATATTTCTTCAGAAGCTTCGGACCGAGGTTCTTTGCGGTATCTACCTTAAGCACCTCCGGCTCAATGCTGGTTACCACAATGATTTTCGACTTTGCTCTGGTTATTGCAACGTTTAGGCGGTTTTCTCCGCCCTCGGCTGAGAGCGAGCCGAAATTGGTATAAACCTTTCCGTCGGCGTTCTCGGCATATCCGATAGAGAATATAATGATATCTCTTTCGTCGCCCTGAACGTTTTCAAGGTTCTTGATAAAGATGCTTTTGTCCTCGCCGTTTTCTATCCTGCGCGTTTCCTTGACCATATAAGAACGGAATTCGGGATCCTTTGCCGCTTCCTTGTCGATATAATCGGCTATACAGGACTGCTGATCCGCGTTGAAGGTTATTATACCGATGCTTTCGTTATTCTTTCTTGTGCGGAATATGTTGCCGAGCAGCTCTACGACCTTTTTTGCCTCCGTCGGATTTCTTCTGTCCTGCCATTTTCCTGCAACCTTATACCGTTCTATGGGGCGCTCCTTTTTATTCTTGGAGATATTGGGTGCAATTTGCAGACCGCAGGAATAGAAGGCGTTGTTCGAGAACTCAATAAGCTCGGTATTACGGCTTCGGTAGTGATAGGTGAGGTTTGCGCTCTCGTATCTCGACACGGCGAGATCAAGCAGGCTGTCGACCTCAAGTGCCGCGGCAGCGGCGTAATCCTCTTGGTTTTCGGGGTCTCCGCCGAGGTAGCGCTTCATAAACGTGGTAGAGGGGCGAAGCTGCTTTGAGTCGCCGGCTACCACAATATTCTTTCCTCTGTAGATCGTAGGAATCGTGCTTTCGATAAACACCTGCGACGCCTCGTCGAATATAACTACGTCAAACATATTTTTCTCAAGAGGGAGCAGTGAGGATACGTTTTCGGGGGATAGAAGCCAGCAGGGGAAGAGAGAGAGGATGAATTCGCCGTAAACGCTCATCGTCCTTCTGATCGGCCAATACTTCTGCTTCTTTGATATCTGATACAGATAATCCTTGTTGTTCTTTGCGTTGTTGTAAAGCTCCTCGTATTCGCGGCTGTTCTTGCCCGCGGCGAGTCGGTTGGCTATCTCCAGCTGTTGCTCCTTGAGTTTGTAGATGCGTGCCGTAATATTGGGGAAGTCCACCATCTTCGCAAGCGAATCCTTGCAAACATCCTCGTAATGGATGACCTCGTGGTATATGCGAAGCTCCATTATCTTGTCTATTATCTCGGCGTAGTGCGAATAATTCTTGCTGAGAGAGTAGGCAAAGTTGAGGATAATTATCTTGTTTCTGTCAAGGCTCTCAAGGAGCTTGTTAATATCGCGCAGAGCAATGTAGTTATCAAGAGCGTCGTAAACCAGCTTGATATAAGACGTGTTTCCGCGCAGGATGTTATCAATGACAGCTATATAGCCGTCAACGCTTAGAACTCTGTGCAGGCAGTCGTATTCCCTTACGAAGGAATCCACTGCCTTCATCGTCTCAAGGAACTGTTCCTTGATGCCTTGCTCGTATTTTCTGGTAAAAAGCTTGTCGGGGTGCTTGAATTTGCACTCCTGCTTAACTATCAGGTCGAGGTTTTCCTCTACCGTAAGCTCCTTGTAATAGGCCATAACGTGGCGGTAGTAAGGATATTTTGCGGTGTTGAAGAAGCCCTTGCGGGATTTCTGTATGATCTCAAGCTCTCCCTTCACCTCGCTCAGCGTGCGGATATCAAGCTCCGGCTGCATATGGTCGATCAAAGGATTTTTTTCTTTATCTTGAATAAAGTTGTAATATAGCTTTTCAAGATTCTTCGCCTTGATGACGAATAGTGCCTCGTTTAGCGATTTGTAGTCGAGCGCCATTATTTCCGCATTCTCGGTAAGGCGCGTGT
This sequence comes from Eubacteriales bacterium, assembly GCA_045652665.1. Lineage (GTDB taxonomy): Bacteria > Bacillota > Clostridia > Oscillospirales > CAG-272 > UBA1740. The sequence continues at coordinate 4,630 of JAZRUS010000044.1, forward strand.
AGATATCGTATTCCGCCGAGGTTTTCGATATCATATACGACGAGGAATACATATCGATGAGAGAGAGTCCGAAGGGGCGCACCTCGTTAAGCTCTTTGTATATGGTTTCAAGCGATGCCTCGTCAGCCGCTATCTTACGTGTGAGATTGTTATACTCGGCTTCGAGAGGCTCAATATCCATAAGACTCTCAACCATATCTCGCTGATGCGCGGCAAGGCAGTTGTCGTAAAACTTCCGTTTTTCCTTACTCTCGTCGCTTATATACATAGCCTTCTCGTTAAGCGAGCCGAGTCGGTTGTATACTACGTCAAGGGCGGCCTTCTTCTGTGAAACCACAAGCACGCGCTTATGCTTGCAGATAGCATCGGAGATAATATTGACTATTGTCTGGGATTTTCCCGTGCCGGGAGGACCGTATATAACCATATTTCCGTTTTCGTCAACCTTTTCCACGACCCGTGACTGGGCGTAGTCAAGCATTTTTACAACGTAATGGTTATTGATCGCCGGCTTCTTGGGCTTCTTTTCCTTCTTTACCTTACCGGTACGCAGAAGCTCGTTTACGGCATTGTTGGTAAGCTTTTTCTTTTCAAGAAGGGTGTAGTCGCTGTATATCGAATTCGAAAGAGGGAAGCGTCCGAGAACCGCTGCGTATCTCACCGACAGATCCTTCTCGGTCGGTTCCTTAAACTTGGAGTAGCCGTACACGTTCTTCGAGTGCGCCCAGTCGATCTTGACGTGAGAGTCCTCAAGATATTTGATAACGTCTCCCACTCCCTTAAAGTGTGAGATATCATCGAATTCGAGATCAAGATCGTCGACGTTTACTCTCTTTGCCTGTGCGTAAGCGAATACCAACGCAGGGTTAATATGTATTTTCTCGCTCTCGTTAAAAAGAAGCTCCACGGTATTGTCGTCAGGTATCTCTATTTTGACAGGGAACAGCATAAGAGGGGCTTTGATAACCGTCTTATTAAGTCCGTGGCTGAGCGTTCCGAAAACGAACGGGTAACCGATATAAAGCTCGTATCTTCCGGTCTCTTTTTCGATCTCCTCAATGTCACGCTTGAGATCCTTGAGCTTTGCAATTTCGAATTCGATAGCCTTTGTCTGTGCCGCGCGCCTCTCACGCTCAAGCTTTTTGGCAAGGCGCTCCGCCTCCTCGCCAAGCGGGGGCGGGGAAGCAGTATCGGGGACGGATTTTGTCTGTATATCGAGATTCTGTACGATCTCTTTCTTTTCGCTGTTGCTTATTAGCGTCAGCGGATACTTCCTGTTAGAGCGGAGAAATTCGACGAATTCGGCAACCTTGCCGTCGCGGCCCTCAAGAATTCTGCCTATATCGTAGGCACTCTTGCGAACAACACTTTTGAGGTAGAGGCACTTGTTATTACCGCCGATCTCGATCAGACGTTCCTTGTAGTAGGTGTAAATACCTTTTCCCATCGTTTTCTCCTTTCGTGCTATTTCAGTATTTAAAATATATGTTCCACAGTAGTATAACATATTAATGTCGAAAAATCAACAGATATGACAAAAAAATATCGGATTTTTCTCAAACACCCCGCACCCGTGCAACATTTGCGGTCAAAAACAGAACAAAATGTGTACAAATGCTTACGACTCGGAATTGCGTAGAGCGGTAGATTTTTCGTTCAATTATACAATTAACACAATTTTTTCCTTGGAAATTCGCCATATTGCATAGTTGATTTTTTGAGATGAAAATGCTATAATAATTACAATTAATGGCTTTTCTGTCATTTTTGTTATTTTAAGGAGAACAATTATGAAGCTTACTAAGAAGTTTTTCGTAGGGATCGCGACGGTGGCGTTGCTGATTTCCTGCTTGGCAATTTCAACCTTTGCCGAGTCCCCCGCCCTTCCTTCGGCGGAGCTTGACGACGTGCTTGAATTCCTTCGCCGCGACATATACATGGTTGAGACGTTTGAAGGCTATCAGGATGGTGAATACAGCTTTGTTCCTTCTCACACACCAGAGAGCGGTAAGGATTATTTTGAGTTTGTTACCGACAACGATTCCTCCGCATCCGTTGAGTCGAGTGGCGAGGATAAGGAGCTTGTGATTCTGTCCACATCTACAAGCGGTGTCGGATTCAAGATGTACAATGAGAAAGTTGCATCCTATAAGGATCAAATTGTCACATCATTTGAATTTAAAACGGGTGACAAGGGGGCGAAGAACGGTGCAAATGTGCTTCTTCTTGCAACTCTCAGCGATTATAGCGAAGATGTTACCCTGTTTTCTGCAAATCTTGCAGATGATGAAAATATGTATTTCGAGTATGCTGAATACGACGAAAAAATATATTCCTCCAAAAAGGCTGATGCAGTTCCCGAGATTGGAACGGCCTACTCTGTAGAGGTTGTGTACGACAGTATAAATGCCTCATACTCCATTAAGGTCAGCTCCGGTTCTACGGTTCTGTTCTCCTCTTCCGATACAATGGCTAAATCGAAGAGTGTCAAATCTCTAAGACTTTACGTTTGCGCACCCGAGGAAGCCGGCGAGACCAAGACCGTGATCGATGACGTTTACGTTTATGCGGGTTCATTTGTCCGTAACGTTGTCGACCCCCAAAACGCAATCGCTGATTTTCTCATAGCAATAGATAAATATGCTAATTCCTCCGACCGTACTCTTGAAGAGAAAGTTGCTGTTGCCGATCTTTATGGTAGCCTTTATGAAGGACTTGACGGAGAAGCATTCTATGAGATCACGGATTCTATTGATGATTATGATGAAGTTGAACGTATAGTGTCTTCATCGAAGGCATATAGAAATAAGGCTTACGCAGAAGCTCTTATCTTCCATACCCCAAACATTCTTTCACAGGAAGATTATCACAAAAAAGTAGAATACCGCGACGAGTTCGTCAAGAGACATTACGATATCTTTTCTTCCGACACTTCAGCTATAGGATCAATGGCGGGTATGCAAGAGGATTACGGCGATGCTACATATGCGGATGCTGTAATCAATGCTATGAAGGGCTACGACGAAGCCTGCATTGTAATTGATAACATCAAGATGTACAGCGAGGACTTTGTTCGCGAGCTTGAAAGAGGTTACGATGCATCCGGCGGAAACTACGCCGAAATGATTGCTAGGTATAACAGACTTTCTCTTACAGTTTCTAAGGTAGATCCCGCATACAAGTACAGCGATGTAGATCCCTCCACTAAATATCCGCTTGTAAGCGATGCAATCGCAGAGTATAAGGCTCTTGAGGCGAAGATCGCGGCAATCGAGAAGAATGTTAATGTCTTCGTTTCTGCGGTAGCAGCACTTGATATGACTCAGAATGAGGCTGTAAGCGCTGAGTCTCCTTACCTTACTAAGGACTTTGAGTCCCTTTACATGAACTATCTTACCGCTTCATCTGTATACTCGCACGCAACCGGAACGGTAGATATAAATCTTGACCCCACAACCTACACCGGGCTGGTAGATCACATCGCTAAGTTCCTTGAGGCTCACGCCTACGTTCAGGCAAGGATTGATGAATGCGATAGATTCATTTCTGTTGTTAGGAGCGCTGAAACGTCCGGTTACTATGTAACCGTTGAAGAGCAACTCAATAAGGCAGCTCTGTACCTTGATTCAAATAAGGAAAAGTCACTTGAAAAGTATGAGGGTGTTGCTGAGGCAATAGAAGTTTATAACACTCTCGTTGAAAGACTAGAGAAGAACCGCGACGACGCGGTAAGCTATATCAGCGCAGTTAATGAGATCAACCTTGACGCAGCATATTCGGTTCTAAAGGCGGCAGTCAATAAGGCGAGCGAATTTAAACCTGACGGATTGATAAACGGTGTTGATGGATTCAAGGAAGCAAATGTTAAGTTTGCTGCTGCTGAGGCAAAGGTTGCCTCCCTTGAGGGCTGCAGCAAGACTCTTATATCCGCTGTTAAGTCCCTTAAGAATGCTACTACGCTTTCCGAGCGCAGACACTTCATCTTCGTTGCTAATTCCGTAAAGGACGGCGCAGAGAAGTCCATATCCGGTGTTAACAGTGCGCTTGCAGACCTCTCATCTCTTATCGCTAAGTATAATGAAGACGTTGCTGCCGCGAACGCGCTTCTCGCAGGTGCGGTTGAAGGTGCTGAGTCTGTCACCTCCGCCGTCGTTGCAAACGATGCGGTGAAGGGCTCCTCCGCTGCGATCAAGGCTCTGTTTAAAGAGTAACTAGATTAAAAAAAGATATTAATTTGATGAAGTCCCATAACGTTGGCTTCATCTAAAATATTAAAAGCACTTAGGGGATACGGTGGAAATCGTGTGTCATAAGTGCTTTTCGTTACTTTTGTTTTATCCCAGATAGTTGCGGTGAAGTTTTCGCTAATGCGAAAGTGAAGTTGCTGCGCAGTGAAGTTAAGTTTGCCACATTTCGCCACAGGCGAAACTTCACTCGCGAGGCGAACTTCACTTACAGAGTAAACTTCACTTGCCGACGAGGCAAACTTAGTTAATGGGCACGCCTGAAAACTGTGTTTTCGGACGTGTCCATTTCGGGGCGGATCTTTTGTTTTTTTGCTCAGAGTTTTCCTCAAAGTATCGAATTGCCTCTTGATTAATATATTTATATGTGATAGAATAGATGTATCGAAAGGCAGGATTCAGTATGACACACAGTAAAAAAGAATTTCAAACTATTCTTGAGGAGCTTTCCCGCTTCGAGAAGAGGGAGTATAATTACTTTCACTCCGCGCCTAAGCTTATACCCTCGCGCAAGGAGATAATATCGGTTTTGAAAAATATTCAATGCCTTATGTTCCCGGATTATTTCCATCTTGACGAAAATGACGGGATATCATCCCTTGACGTTCTTGAAAGAATATACGATAAGCTTGTTTCGCAGATAACCGCGGCGTTTGCCTTCTGTGCCGAGTGCGAATCCGATAGAGATCCCGAGGCACTTGCAACTGAGATCGTCGGCGTTATACCGAAGATCAAGGAGGCTCTTATAAAGGATGTTCAAGCGATCTACGAGGGCGACCCCGCTGCACGCGCGCCGGAGGAGGTAATACTCTCCTATCCCGGATTCTACGCAATATCCATATACCGTATCGCGCATGAATTCTACATAAGGAAGATTCCCTATATCGCGCGTCTTATGACGGAATTTGCCCATGAAAAGACAGGTATAGACATACACGCCGGAGCTACTATAGGTGAGTATTTCTTCATCGACCACGGTACGGGTATCGTAATAGGAGAGACCACCACCATAGGTGACAACGTAAGGATATATCAGGGAGTAACTCTTGGCGCAAAGAGTTTTGAACTTGATGAGGACGGCAATCCCGTCAAGGGCATCAAGCGCCATCCCGATATCGGAAACAACTGCATCATATATGCTAACGCCACGATACTTGGCGGAAATACCAAAATAGGCGACGGAGTAGTCGTTGGAGGAAACGTTTGGCTTACACATTCCGTAGAGCCGGGAAAGGTGGTATATTATAATGAAAAATAATTCTCGGATCGGAATATATTTTCCGGGGTGGACTCGCAAATCAGTAACCTTTACTATTGATGACGGAAATATAATATTCGATACTAAATTTATTGAAATCATCAAGCCCTACGGAATCCTTGGAACCTTCAATTTATGTGAACCCACAAAAGCAACACCGGATGAGTACAGATCACTGTACAGAGAATATGAAATAGCAAATCACTGTAAAAATCATCCGCTTGTGTTTGATGAGGAGCAGCCGTATACCGTATCTGAGGACGATTTCGATAGATTAACCTCGCGGGAATATACGGAGGAGGATCCCGTCGTCTATAAAACCAACGTTCCCGGCTTATACAGAATACACAGCAATCCTTCGCGCATTAAGCCTGACGGTTGGTTTTCTATTACAGACAGAGAAAATTATTTTAGATTTGCATGCGAATGCCGTGAGGAGCTTGAAGCGATATTCGGTAAGGGAAGTGTAAAATCCTTCGTTTGGCCATATAAAGAGCAATCAAACGGGATGCTTTTTGAATCCTTAAAAAATGAGGGATATAACAGTATAAGAAAAACCGGTGCCGTCGGTTCTTCGACTGCGTTTGAGCTTCCGAGCGACAGAATGCGCTGGTCGTATAACGCAGGTTCAAAGACGCTTCTTTCTCTTATGGATGAATATGAGAAAATCGCCGATGACGGAAATCTAAAATTTTTCTGCTTCGGACTTCATTCGTATGATTATGAGAAAGACGGAAGGTGGGGGGAGCTTGCCGAGTTTGCCGAAAAATACGGAAACCGCCCCGAGGATTACTACTATGCAACGGTATCGGATATTTTTGAGTACGAGGATGCGGTGAAGGGACTTGAAATCACCGATTCCGAAATACTAAACAACAGTGAGATATCGGTTTACGTTACCGTTGACGGCGTGCGTAAGATCATAGCTCCAAAATCTAAAATCACAATATAATTACAAATAACCGTAACTGTACGGAAAAACGCGTCAGCCACATTCAAGCGAATGCTTGGCTGACGCGTTTTTCATTCCTTAATATCTCCCGCATCGGGGTAACGCCCGTTGCTTTTAAATCCGCTTATCTCTCCGCGGCACATTGCAGTGAATATTCTGTGGCGCAGACCCTTGTTGCCCTTTTCCAGATCAAGCAGCAGCCTTTTAATATTTTCGCGCTCAGTGGCGTGATCCTCCGGGCAAAGGCTTGCCACGATCGGCAGACTGCGACGGCGCGCAAAGTAGCTGACGTCCTTTTCCTGTGCGTATATAAGGGGGCGTATCATAGTGATTCTTCTGTTTGAAAGATAGGTCACGGGAGAGAAGCATCCGAGCCGACCCTCAAAAAACAGATTCATCATAAAGGTTTCTATAGCATCGTCATAATGATGGCCAAGGGCGATCTTATTACAGTTCAGATCCTGAGCTGCGGCATGCAGTGAGCCGCGGCGCATACGCGCGCAGAGTGAGCAGGGGTTAGGCTCCTTGCGTACGTCGAATATTATCTTTGCGATATCTGTTTTTATTATTTTGTACGGAACCTTTATTCTGCGACAAAATTCCTCAACCTCGGAAAAATCCGAGCCCTCGAATCCCATATCGGCAGTTATAGCGAATATCTCGTATTTCTTAGGGTAAAAGCGGCGCATTTCTGCCAGTACCTCAAGCAGTGTCAGCGAATCCTTACCGCCGGAAATTCCGACGGCGATCCTGTCGCCGTCCTCGATCATATTATAATCGTCGACCGCCCGCCTCACAAAGCTCAGCAGTCTTTTCATTTCATTCATAGTCAAAACCTCTGGTATTTGCGTATAATAATGAGTAGATGGGTGTACGTTATCCGTCGTTGCCGCTCGTAATAAGAGCTTATCGCCGGCGGCACAGTAACATAAAAGGGGAAAGAATATGCCGATAAAAATATACGTTGATCAGGGTCATAATCCCAGAGACTATAACACGGGTGCTGAGGGAAACGGATATTTTGAGCAGGATATAACCTACAGGATAGGTCTGATCCTTTACGATTATCTTCTCTCAAATCCGGAATTCACACCGAGACTGTCCCGTCCTGCTCCGGACACCATACTCGGAACGTCAAATTCGTCAAGTCTTGTCGCAAGGGTAAGAGAGGCGAACAGCTGGGGTGCTGACGTTTTTATATCTCTACACACAAATGCCTCTGTGAATCCCGCGGCAAACGGCTCGGAAGCCTTAATATACAGCTTTCAGAGCGAGGTCGCATTCGGTCTTGCGGAGGATATTCTGCGTGAGATGACTCTCATAACCGGACTTCGCAACAGGGGCGTTGTGGAGCGTCCGGGACTCTACGTTTTGCGGCGCACCGCAATGCCTGCCGTGCTTGTTGAGATGGGATTTATCTCGAATCCGGAGGAGGCGGAGCTGATGGCAAATTCGCCGCGCCTCTTTGCGCTCGGTATATATCGGGGAATACTTGATTATTACGGCTTCAACTGAATAGAGTCAAGGCTCAGATATTCCTCTGCCGATGATCGGTGAAATACGAAGCGCGCTTCGCAGTCGGGGCAGAATACCTCTACCCCCTCGTTGCAGTAGCGAAGCTCATAGCTTCCTCGGTGGCAAGGGCAGTCTATCGCGCCCTCTGCCTCAAGCTCCTTTATTACAAATCTTGCCGTGTCGTATACCGAGGGGTCGGCGATTATTTCTTCCTCGTCCATATCCTGAGGCTGAATATCTCCGATATTCTCCGCATCAAGACTTGCAAGCAGTCTTTCGAGCTCCTCGCCCGTCCTTTTTTTCTCGGAGTCGATCTTATTCTTGTCACCTATAAAGCAGATGTCCATATTTGCATAAGGGCAGTTAAGAAGGAAAAGGTCTCTTCCGAAGAAGATGCTTTGCGAAACCACGAAGCTATGATTCTGTTTGCAGAAAAGGCAGGGAGCGGATATTCTTATTTTGTTGTCGTTCGTTATATTAAGATCAAGCGCGGAGTGCCCGCAGGAGCACTTTATCCTGAGAAGGTTTGCCGAGAGCGCGAATTTTCCGACGAATCCATAGATCGTCGTGCCGCATTCGGGACATCTGTATGCTATATGCGTTTGAAGATTAGCGATCATTGCCTTCCTCCTTCCGGATATTCCGAGCTTTCAAAAAGACCGTCAATAGAAATACTGCTATCACCCTTTGTACAGAGGTGCGCCAGCTCATCTGCAAACTCTATAGCTGCCCGCATTCCGTTTGCAGTGGTTATATTCCCGTCGGTAACGACGTCTTCCATAACTATACTTGCGCCCTTGAGCTCTCCCTCAAATCCGGGGTAGCAGGTCGCGCGGTGGCCTTCAAGCATACCTCTGCGTCCGAGCACGAGCGGAGCGGCGCATATTGCCGCAAATCTTCCGCCGTTTTCCTTAACTGCGGCAATTACCGTATCGGTAAACGGGGATTTGTCGAGATTTTCAGCACCGGGCATACCGCCGGGGAAAACAACCATGCTTACGCTTTTGAGATCAAGCTCCGCGGGCTCAATGTCACACACCACGGGGATATTGTGTGCGCCCACCACGATCTTTCCGCTGATACCGACCGTTTTTACGTCAAGGCCCTCACGTCTTAGAATATCCATCGGCGCGAGTGCTTCAACTTCTTCAAATCCGTCTGCAAGTAAAACAGCTATCATAAATTTGTCCTTTCGTTGGGGCGAAATCGGGTTTTGATTAATCAAGGCTGCGCCTTGAGAGCATTTCGCTCCATTCATCTCTGGTTATAAGAACCTCTCGCGGCTTTTGTCCGTTCGGCTCGCTGACAATACCCATATCCACCATATAATCAATGAATTTTGCCGCCTTTCCGTAGCCGACGCTTATCTTTCTCTGAATAAGCGAGGTGGATATCTTGCCCGACTTTATGGCAAGATCGACCGCATCAAGGAACTGCTGATCGTTAAGGATTCCAACGTTGTCACCGTCGTCATCGTCATCGTCGTCGAAGTCATCCGATCCTCCCTTGCCCTTAGAGCATTTCTGCGCGGCGCGGTTGATCTCCTCAAGTGCCTGCTCGTCGTATACCTGTCCCTTAGCCTGGCTCTTTAGGAATTTCATTATTGCGCTTACCTCGTTATCCGAAACGAACGCGCCCTGAACTCTCAGGGCTTTAGGTGCGCCGGCAGGGATGTAGAGCATATCACCGTTGTTGAGCAGCTTTTCCGCTCCTGCCTGTTCAAGAATAGTCTTGGAGTCGTTGAAGGAGGCAACCTTGCAGGATATACGTGAGGGAATATTCGCCTTGATAACTCCGGTGATAACGTCAACGGAGGGGCGCTGAGTACCTATAATAAGGTGTATGCCTGCGGCTCTCGCCTTTTGAGCTATGCTCATTATAAGATCCTCTGCGGGCTTCCTTACCTGGAGCATAATGTCGTTAAGCTCGTCTATAACTATTACGATCTTGGGAAGCGGCTCGCCGAGCGAGGGATTTTCGCGCACCTTTTCATTGTAGGAGTCAAGCTTTCTAACCTCGAGTGCTTCCATAAGGTCATACCGCTTTTCCATCTGCTCGACCGCCCACATAAGGGCGCCCGCCGCCTGCTTTACGTCAGTAACGACGGGGACAAGCAGGTGCGGTATACCGTTGTAGCCGTTAAACTCGACCTTCTTCGGGTCGATCATTATGAATTTGACCTCATCGGGCCTTGCCTTGTAGAGAATACTTATGAGTATTGAGTTTATACATACCGACTTACCCATACCGGTAGCGCCCGCAACAAGAACGTGGGGCATTTTTGCTATATCCGCGAACACGGGATTACCCGTAACGTCCTTACCGAGGCAGGACATCGTCTTTGAAGATGCAGAGATAAACTCATCGGATTCAACGAGATCGCGCAGAAGCACCGTGCTTGGCTTCTTGTTGGGAATCTCGACGCCTATTGCGGATTTTCCGGGAATGGGCGCTTCCATTCTCATACCCTCGACTCCGAGATTGAGCTGAATGTCGTTAAAGAGATTGGTTACGGAATTTACCTTGACGCCTCTTGCCGGCACGATCTCGTACCGTGTAATTCTCGGTCCTCTGTCGATTCCCTTGATGGAAATTCTTACGTTAAACTGTTGGAGCGCGTCAACCAGCTTTTCTGCGTTCTGATTCTTTTCCTCCTCTTGGTTCAGATCCTCCTCCGGCTTTCCCTTTGTGAGAAGGTCGACCGGGGGGTACTGATAATCGGAGTAATCGGGCTTTTCTGCGATCGGCTTGGGCTCGGGCTCGCTCTTTGGCTGTGCGGGAGTACGGTTCAGCATTCTTTCCGCAAAGAGGGACGGGCGCTTCGGCTCCTGCTCCAAAACCTCTCGATTCTCGTTTTCGGGTTCGTTTTCGTAGTTATCCTGTTCTGCGATATCATTGAAGAGTGCGTCGGTTGACTGTTCCGTTTGTCTGTCGCCATCGCCTACGCCGTCATCGGTGTTTAGGAAGGAGAAATGTCTGCGTTGCATGAGAACGTCGGGGTTTTGGAGCTCCTCCGGTATCTCCTCGTCATCCGACGGTGAATCCTCCGTCGGGATCTCCTCGGGGGAAAGGTCGGTCGTAGCTTCTTCTTCCTCGTCTGCATCGGTCTCAAAGGTGTATTCGCTGCTTCCAAAGATCTCATTGGGTATATCCGACTCCCCGACCTCAAAGGTGAATCCTTCCTCGCTATCCGGGATATCGTCTGTAAGGGGAGGCATCGGGTCAAGCATCGATCTTGATGCGGTAAGCTCCTCCTGAGGCTCCGATATCTGCTCAGGCTCGACAGAGGCGGTCTCGTCAGTCTCTGAGTAACCGAACGGCTTGAATTCCGATCTGCGATCCGCTTCGTAATCACTGATTGCGTTTGCGAAGCTTGCCGCGCGTCTGTACGCTTCGGCAGAGTCTCTTTCCTCTGCCTCGCTTGCCGCGGTTTCCTCCTCCGCGACCTCTTCGTCCTTTACCATATATTCGGGAATGTATGGCTTTGCTTCCTCATCCGATTCCCGAGCTTCAAATTCAAATGTAGCATTGTCGGGGGAGACGTTTGTGTATGAGCCTGATGTATTTTCGTGCCGTGCATCTGTGCCGAAGGAATACGGAATATCCTCGGATGTACCGGATGCCGCCGCGCGCTCTGCCTCTGCGAGAGCCTTTGCGCGAGCGATCTCAGCCTGTGATGCCTTGTACCTTTTCTGAGCCTCGATGGCAGCCCTCTTTTTCATTTCAAAGTCGGCTCTTCGTCTTGCGTTCTCTACGTCCTGCTCGGTGATCTCGGATATTGGGGTAACAAGCTCGCTTACAGGCTCGTTTTCTTGAATTCTGGGAGCCTTGCTTGAGGGCTTGTTCGAGAGTGCTTCGTTTATCCTTACGTCGAAGGAATCGAATCCGCCGGCAAACATATCGTCTGCTCTTGCGTCTGTATCGGCACGATTTTCGCGGTGGGTGTCCGCGGAGCTATGATTTGTCTGGGTGGCGCTGTAAATTATATCGTCGCTTCTCGGCTCGTATACCGAATCGTCAACCGAAACCGATAGACCGTGCATCGAATCGAACGTGCTGTAATCAAGGTTAACTCTGCGGCGGCGTGCGGGCTCGTCTCTGCCTTCCGTAGCCGTATCACAGGGCTCGTGGCTGTCGGGCGTGACCTCCGATTTATGGAAAACGGTATTTTGTAGATGCGGATTCCTCTCGATATCGGCATCGTCTCTTACTTCTCTTATACCAAGCTCCGATATCGTCAATTCCTTCATTCCGTTGTCTGCCTCAAAGAACTCGTCGTCCGTAAGAAGCTCCTGACTTTCCGCCAGCTCCTCGCGTCGGCGCAGCTCTCTGCGCTCTGCCTTTTTCTCCTTCTTTTTCTTCTTCCTCTCGTCAAATGACCCGAAGAATGCCGAGATTCCGTTGAGTATCTTCAGAAGTATTCTGGAGAAGACCGTCTTTCCGCCGGCGAGGAAGTATGTGATGTAAAGAGCGAACATAAGAAGTGCGATGATGATAAGACCGACCTTGCCGAAAAGGTGGGTGAGAGCAAACGCAATAAGTCCTCCTATAAATCCGCCGCCGCGGCATTCAGTGCCATTTTTGTAAAATTCAGCGCCGTTAAAGGTTATCTCCTCACCTATCATGGAGAGAGTATGCGTAAGAGCGGATATGGTAATTACTGCGAGGAAGGTAAATATTATGCGGGAGTAAACACGCTTTTTCTGAACGTCGGAGGGATAGAAGACAGCGTGAATAGCGAGAAAAGCGGGGATGAAATAACCGCCGATAGAGAATAGGCCCAGCAGTGCGTTTGATATAGCTCTGCCAAGGGTGCCCGTGTCCTGCATGATAAAGCAAAGACCGCTGAATACCGCGAGCGCAACGAGTATTATCGGTATTGCACGTCTGAAGCCGGTAAGCTGTGCGTACGGTCCCTCTTTTTTCTGAGTTTGGTTAGACATCTATATTTTCCTCCGAAGTGTATAATTCTCTAGTCTATATAATATCAGAAATCCGGCAAAATTACAATAGTGTAAAAGAAAAAAATTACTTTGTACTATGTAAAAGTATGTATATGCTTGACAAATCTCCGTTTTTCTGATAAAATGATATCTGTATAATTATGCAAACGTATCGAAAGGGTAAAATCATGTTATTATACAATTCGGCAACTAGAACCAGAGAGGAATTTAAGCCCCTCGAGGAGGGAAAGGTATCGATGTATACCTGCGGTCCTACCGTATATCACTACGCTCATATCGGCAACCTACGCACGTACGCTATGGAGGACGTGCTTGAAAAATACCTTCGCTATCTCGGCTATGACGTAACCAGAGTTATGAATATTACCGATGTCGGACACCTTACGAGTGACGGGGATACCGGAGAGGATAAAATGCTTAAGGGCGCGCGCAGGGAGCACAAGACCGTGCTTGAGATCGCGCAGTACTACACCGATGCGTTCTTTGCTGACTGCGAGAAGCTTCACATAACCAAGCCGGATATAACCGAGCCGGCTACCGGATGCGTTCCGGAATTTATCGCTATGATAGAGGCACTTCTTGAAAAGGGATATGCCTACGAGGCAGGCGGAAATATATACTTTGACACCTCGAAGCTTGAAAAGTATTACATATTCAACGATTTTAACGAGGACGACCTTGAGGTCGGCGTTCGCGAGAGCGTTGAGGCAGACGGCAATAAGCGTAACAAGGCTGACTTCGTTCTTTGGTTCACAAAGTCGAAGTTTGAGGATCAGGAGCTTAAGTGGGATTCGCCCTGGGGCATCGGATACCCCGGATGGCATATCGAGTGCTCCTGCATCGCGGCAAAGCATCTCGGCGAATATCTCGACATACATTGCGGCGGCATAGATAACGCATTTCCCCATCATACCAACGAGATTGCGCAGAGCGAATCTACCTTCGGTCACGAATGGTGCAAGTACTGGTTCCACGTGCATCATCTGAACACCGCAGGCGGAAAGATGTCGAAGTCGAAGGGAGAGTTCCTTACCGTTTCTCTGCTTGAGGAGCGCGGATTTGACCCTCTCGTTTACCGCTTCTTCTGTATGCAGTCGCATTACAGAAAGAATCTCGTTTTCTCTTGGGAGAACCTTGAAAACGCAAAAACCGCATATAATAAGCTCGTGGCAAGGGTTGCTCAGCTTAAGGACGGCGGCGCTGAAATCGACGGCGCGGCGTTTGCCGAGGGTAAAAAGAGATTTACCGATGCGCTTGATAACGATCTCAATACCTCTCTTGCCGTAACTGCTCTTTACGATGTGTTTAAGCTCAAGACAGGCGACGAAACGAAGCTTGCGCTTATCCGTGACTTCGAGCGAGTCCTCGACCTGGGGCTCTTTACCGCGGCAGATAAGATGAGAAAGAAGGATGAGGCTCCTGCAGAGGATACCGTCTGCGATCCCGAGCTTCTGAACTATATTAACGAAAAGATAGAAGCGCGCCGCGCGGCGAAGGCAGCGAAGAATTATGCCGAGGCTGATGCGATTAGGGCTGAGCTTCTTGAAAAGGGAATAACGCTTATCGATACGAAGGAAGGCACGAAATTTACCATAGCGTAAAAGAACTTTGATCATTTGAAGGGAGGCGGCTGTTTTGTACGAGAAGCTTGTGGCTGACGTAGCATTTTTAAAGGGCGAATACGAAACCGCCGCCGATATGTACCGCGATGGAGCGCGCGAGGGAGATCATCTCGCGGCATTTAATTACGGTTACTGTCTGTGGCGCGGACTAGGCAGAGAATACGATCCCCTTGAGGCAAAGAGTTATTTTTCCTTTGCCCGTAATTTGCCGGACGGTGAGGCGTATTATAACCTCGCTATGCTCTATCTTCACGGAGAGGGAGTAACGCAGAACTTTGAGCGCGCAAGGCAGTATATGCAAATGTCTGCTGAGGACGGATGCGTTGAGGCTGAGCTGTATATGGGAATGGCGTCAACGCTCGGATGTATGTTTGAGCCGGACGTGATAGGTATATGTATGATCCCCTACCATAAGCCGGAGTACCGTGAGACCGCGACTCCGCTTCTTACGGGCTATGTGCCTGACTACGATGCCGAGGATATGAGATTTACGGTGATAAAGGCTGACGCACGCGCTGCGTTCGAGTGGTTTCGCTCTGCCGCAAGGCATGATCCGACCTACGTTTCCGAGCTTGTCGCAAAGGGTAAATATCTCTATGCGAAGTGCTATATCGACGGACTTGGGACGGATTTTGACAGGGTGAAGGGAACTCGTCTTATGCTTCTTGCAGGCAAGGGCGGATCGATGGAGGCAGTATCCTTTCTTCGCGAAAACGGAGTTACTCCCGAGATGATACTTGCCGAGGCAAGAAAAAAAGGAGAAAAAGATGAGTAATAAGAAGCGCATATTCAAGCTCCTTTTGATTTCTCTTATATTTGCGAATATTGCGTTTATCTTCGTGCAGTCTATGCTTCCGAGAGAGGTGTCGAGCGCTGAGAGCGGTGCGGTCGGTGAGATCATAGAGGAGATAATTCCGCCGGAAACAAAGCCGGGCGCATTTATTCAGGATAATCTTCGTAAGCTTGCGCATTTCATTGAGTTTGCCTCTCTTGGCGCACTTGTTTCGGCGTATGTATTCTTCTTTGAAAGGCGTCCGCGCGTGATTTTCGGTGCGGTATTCTTTGGCGGCGGATGCGCTTTTATCGACGAATCGATACAAATGTTCTCGGGCAGAGGCGCGAGCATTTTAGACGTTTGGATTGACCTTTCGGGCTTTCTGTTCACGTCTGTCATTTTTTACACGGTTGCCTACTCCGTGATTTTTATATTAAAAAAAACAAATAAAATTAGGCAAAATAAAGATAAAATCAATACGGTGGAAAATGGTTAAGATCACAGATGTTGAGAGCGGCTCGCGCGCGTCTAAACACGGTATAGCCTCGGGAGACGTGCTTGTTTCCATAAATGGCAATGAAATAGAAGACGTGCTGGATTATCGCTTTTATCTTGCCGAGCGCAAGGTGAGCCTTTTGCTTATGCGTGACGGAAAAGAATATACGGTAACGATTAAAAAGGGCGAATATGACGATATCGGACTTTGCTTTGAAACTCCGCTTATGGACGAAAAGCATTCCTGCGAGAATAAGTGCATATTTTGCTTCGTAGATCAGAATCCGAAGGGACTCAGAGAGTCTCTTTATTTTAAGGACGATGACTCCCGCCTCTCCTTTATTCACGGCAATTACATTACTCTTACGAATATGACTGACAGAGACGTTGCGCGTATAGTTAAAATGCGTTTTTCGCCTCTAAATATATCCATACACACGACGAACCCGGAGCTTCGCGTCAAGATGATGAAGAATAAGCACTCGGGCGACGTGCTTAGATATCTTGACGATTTTCGACGCGCAGGTCTTTCAATGTGCGCTCAGATAGTTCTTTGCAAGGGTGTGAACGATGGTGAGGAGCTTTTACGCTCAATGCGCGACCTTTCGGAATATTTCCCGAACCTTACAAGCGTTTCCATCGTACCCGCGGGACTTACGAAATACAGGGACGGGCTCTATCCTCTTACGGATTTCACAGAGGAGGAGGCGGGAGAGATAATAGACTGTGTTGACGGCTTTGCCGAGAAGTTTAAGGAGAGGCACGGCTCCCGTCTTTTCTTCGCGGCGGACGAGCTTTATCTGAAGGCGAAAAGACCTCTTCCGAATGCCGAATATTACGAGGAATACCCTCAGATAGAAAACGGTGTCGGGATGCTTCGCTCACTGCGCGAGGAATTTGACGAGGCGATAATGGATTCCGAGGTGCAGTCCTCTCAGAACGATAAGGTGCGCCGTGTTTCTGCGGTGACCGGCTACGCATCCTATCCGACCATACGTCAGATGGCGGATGAAATTATGGAAAAAAACAGTAGCGTTCACATAGATGTTTATGCGATTAAAAACAATTTCTTTGGCGACTCTATTACGGTCACGGGTCTTCTCACGGGACGTGACATATTCGATCAGCTTCCCAAGGATATTGTGTGCGACGAGCTTCTGATCCCCTCCGCCTGCTTAAGGCATCCGGAAATGGATTTTCTCTGCGGTATGACGCTTAAAGAGCTGGGGGATCGTCTTGGTGTCAAAATACGCGTTACCGAAAACGACGGCTTTGATTTTCTTGATGCCGTGATTGGTATATAAGGAGACAGTAATATGGCAAAACCGATAGTAGCAATAGTGGGAAGGCCAAACGTTGGCAAGAGCACGCTTTTTAATAAGCTTATAGGCGAGCGTCGCTCGATAGTTGAGGACGTTCCGGGGGTTACCCGCGACCGTATATATGCAGAGGCAGAGTGGGGAGAGCATCGCTTCGTTCTCATAGACACGGGCGGAATAGAGCCGAAATCCGAGGACACGATACTTAAGCAGATGCGTATTCAGGCTGAGATAGCAGTAGATACCGCTGACGTAATAGTCTTTATGTGCGATATTCGCGCAGGTCTGCTTGCCGATGACCGCGACATAGCGATCATGCTTAAGAAATCCGGCAAGCCTATCATACTCGTTGTAAATAAGGTTGACAGCATCGGTGCCGTCCCGTTTGAGTTTTACGAGTTCTACGAGCTCGGATTTGACCGCGAGCCGATCGCGCTGTCCTCGCTTCACGGTACGGGATCGGGTGACCTTCTCGATGCAATAATAGAGGAATGCGATTTCTCCGACGACGAGCCGGAGGACGACGGAATAATTAACGTCGCGGTAATTGGAAAGCCGAATGCCGGAAAATCCTCTATAATCAACCGTATGTGCGGTGAAGACCGAATGATCGTTTCAAATATCGCAGGTACTACTCGCGACGCGGTAGATACAAGGATAGAAAACGAGCACGGCGTATTCAATTTCATAGATACTGCAGGCATTCGCCGTAAGTCTAAGGTAGAGGACAGAATTGAAAAATTCAGCGTCCTCAGAGCCAACATGGCTGTCGAGCGCGCCGACGTGTGCATAATAATGATAGATGCGGCAGACGGTATTACCGAGCAGGATGAGAAGATCGCGGGAATCGCGCACGACGCAGGCAAGGCGTCCATAATCGTTGTGAACAAGTGGGATTCTATCGAAAAGGAAAATTCGACCGTAAATAACTTCAACACAAGGATAAAGACGGCGCTTTCATATATGACGTATGCACCTATCGTTTACGTGTCGGCAAAGACCGGTCAGCGCGTTGCTAACCTCTATCCTATGATAAAGGACGTGTACGCCGAGGCAAGCCGCCGTATAACCACGGGTATGCTTAACGACCTCTTAAACGATGCAATGACGAGGGTACAGCCACCGTCCGATAAGGGTAAGAGACTCAAAATATACTATATGACGCAGGTTTCGGCAAATCCTCCGACCTTCGTTATCTTCTGCAATTCCGAGGAGCTTTTCCATTTCTCCTATAGGCGATATATAGAGAATTGCCTGCGCGATGCCTTCGGATTTGCGGGAACGCCGATCAAAATTATAATCAGACAGAGGGGCGAGGACTCAACCTCGGTGTAAATTATGTTTGTTGACAACATTAAAATATACGTTAAAGCAGGTAACGGCGGCAACGGCGCGATCTCCTTCCATAGGGAAAAGTACGTTTCTGCCGGAGGACCTGACGGAGGCGATGGCGGAAGGGGCGGAAACGTTGTCTTCCGAGTTGACGAGGGGGCAAACACCCTTCTCGCCTTCCGATACAAGAGAAAATTCGTTGCCGAGCCGGGCGGAGACGGTAAGACCGGAAAGATGCACGGCAAAAACGGTAAGGACGTTATAATCGACGTTCCCGAGGGAACTCTCATTCGGGACGTTGAGACGGGAAAGATAATATTCGATATGGCAAACGCAAAGGAGTTTATCCTTTGCAAGGGCGGCAGAGGCGGCTGGGGAAACAGACATTTCGCAACCCCCACCCGTCAGATACCCAGATTTGCCAAAAACGGAACGAAGGGCGAGGAGCGGGAGGTCATCCTTGAGCTTAAGATGCTTGCGGAGGTTGGACTTATAGGCTTCCCGAACGTCGGCAAATCCTCTATCCTCTCAAGGATATCTGCGGCTAAGCCGAAGATCGCGAACTATCACTTCACCACTCTTTCACCGAATCTCGGTGTAGTGCCGGTCAGAGAGGGAAAGGGCTTCCTTGCGGCGGATATCCCCGGTCTCATAGAGGGCGCCGCCGACGGAGCGGGTCTCGGCCACGCATTCCTGCGTCACGTTGACCGTTGCAGGCTTCTTCTGCACGTCGTGGATATCTCCGCTCAGGACGGCAGAGATCCCGCAGAGGATATAGATAAGATAGATACCGAGCTTAAGAGGTATTCTCCGGAGCTTTATACAAGGCCGCAGATCATCGTCGCGAACAAGACCGATTCCGCAGATCTCGATTCCGAGGCAGCAAAGAGATTCAGCGCGCGATGTGCCGAGCTTGGCCGTGAGGTCGTTTACGTTTCCGCTGTGACGGGAGAGGGACTTGACGCTTTAGTTCGCCTTGCTGCAGAAAGACTCTCCGCGCTTCCGCCAATCACCGTATACGAGGCGGAGATAACCGCTGAGGAGGAGGCGCTGAGAAGTGCCGGCGGTGATAGGGAGACCACGGTAAGACGGGAGAACGGAAAATACGTCGTTGAGGGGGAATGGCTATTCAACTTTATGGGTCAGATCAATTTCAGCGATTACGAATCCTTAAACTTCTTCCAGCGTGTTCTCAGCAAAAACGGTGTCATTGATATGCTGCGCGAAGCGGGTGTAAATGAGGGCGATACCGTAAGCATATACGACTTTGAGTTTGATTTTGTCTATTAAGGAGGGAGAACGCGATGATTTCCGAGCTTATAAAGAAAACGCGCTCATTCAGACGCTTTGATGCGAAAAGAGAGATTACTCTCACCGAGCTTCGCGAGATGGTTGAGGCGGCGCGGTGCTCCGGCTCTGCGGCAAACCGCCAGCGTATAAGGTTTGCGCTTGTGAACGATAAGCCGACCTGCGATATGATTTTTGGCAACGTTGCGTTTGCCGGCTATCTTAAGGATTGGGGCGGACCGACCGAATCAGAGCATCCCACAGCTTATATCGCAATGCTTTGCAGAGAGGCTGAGATCGATACGAGCCTTGCAATAGATATGGGTATAGCCGCGCAGTCGATACTTCTGACCGCAACGGAGCTTGGACTTGGCGGTTGTATGATACGAAGCTTCAAAAAGGACGAGATAGACGGAATTCTGGGTAGAGAGGGATATAACACAGCCTTTGTGATAGCGCTCGGTAAACCGACCGAGCATGTGTACCTTACGTCGGTCACCGACGGAGATATCAAGTATTTCCGAGATGAGAACGATGCACACGCAGTTCCTAAACATTCTCTTGAAGAACTCATTATTTAAATGATATGCACCCCAAAAGTTAGACACTTTTGGGGTGCATATCATTTAGGCTCTCTTATATCATTATCATACACTTTATCGGTTTTATTTATATCTACACAATATATCCTGCTGTTTCGGGAATGACTCCTTTGATTTGATATGATTCAAAGATTTTGTTAATTAGCGTCATCGCTGATTTTCCTATCCCGTTGTCGAGAATGTAATAGCAGAATTTGCTATTTTTAACGCTGATTTGTCCTGCTTCGATCAGCATAGAATAATCCACATCTCGCGGTATGCGTTTTGTAACTAACTTCTTTCTTCCGCCGGGCAGCTTTTTGATTTTTTCATGTATTTCCGGCTCAACGAACGAGTTTTTATTAATCGTAATTATCCCGTCGTATATTTTATCGCTGTTCTCGTATCCTTCGTGATTCAGATCATACGTGTAATACTCATAAATCACCGTATCAGCATCCTGTGCAACAACTTTTGCGAGGCCGCCTCTGCCTAAGCTCATGCTTTTTCCTCCTTCAAGGTATTGTGACTCTAAACTTGGATTTGCCTAATTTGGCAGCAAAGTTTTCGTCATATACTGAAATAATCTTCACTGCTCATATTAGCTATCATCTGTAGTAAAGCGCGATTGTCTGATTTGAACTCTACTCCTTTGCGGTTTAGAGCGCTTTGCGCGCTGCGACGCAAGTCGCGGCAAATCTCTCCCCATCCGCTCAAAATAAAAACACGGAACACCCTGTGGGGTGTTCCGTGTTTTTGGCGGAGAAGGAGAGATTTGAACTCTCGCGCCGGTATAGCCGACCTACACCCTTAGCAGGGGCGCCTCTTCACCACTTGAGTACTTCTCCGTATCGCAAGCCGTGGCTCGGTAGCCTGCCGAATTATTATATCAATTTTTTTTCTGTTTGTCAATACCTTTTGCTAAAATAAACCGCCAAACATCTAAAAAATAAATCTGTATACTTTATTTCTTCTCTCGATATAATCTCTTTCGTGAAATTGCTCACTCTTACATAATCCCTGTTACGGTTATTATTCCGTCCTTGACGCGGAAGAACACCTCGTAGTCCGAGTATTTCATTCCGTACTCGTGATCGCCGTCGTTCTTGTAGGCGGGGCGGGGATCGTTTTCAAGCACCGATATGAGCGTCGCGCGGTCTGTCTCGGGGATGCTTTTCATTATTTCTTCGGGGATATCAGCCTTAAGCTTATAGGCAAGCGCCTCGTCGGCGAATCCGGCGGTGGCATCCTCGTGGCTGTCGGTGTATTTAAGATAGGGCTTAATGTCGTATATCGGCGTTCCGTTGAGGATATCAGCTCCCGAAACCAAAAGGGTAAGACCGTCCTGCTCGGTGCGTTCAACGCCTATCAGTTTGACTGAGGACAGCCCTATCGGATTGGGTCTGTATGGGGAGCGTGTAGCAAAAACGCCTACTCGCCTGTTTCCTCCGAGTCTTGGCGGTCTGACGGTCGGCGACCACTCCTCTCTGACCGCCTCCGAGAATTGCCACAGGAGCCACAGATGTGAGTATTCCTCAATTCCGCGCAATGCCTCCGGCACCCTGTATTCGCGCTCGAAGACTATCCGCCCTACGCTCTCGGCAAGTCCGCTCTGTCTCGGTATTCCGAATTTTTCTTTAAAATCGGTATATATTTTGGCTATGATCTTAAGCTCCATTGCTACCCCTCTTTTATGGATCGGACTTAGCGGTATTCCTTCGCCCATATTCGTTTTGTTCTTCTATATTTTAGCACAGATCGAGCCGTCTTTCAACCGCAGGAAGAAAAAATTGCTAAAAATTTCTCCTGCCTGCACTTAAAACTGTTGCTTTTTTCGTTTAACTGTGGTAAAATATTAAGTGAAGAAAAATATTTAGTAAAAACAGCGCGAAAAATGGTGGCAGAAAATGTGTTTGCCGTGCGTGGAATCTTAATAAAAAATACGGAAAGAAAATGGAGCAGTTATGAAGATTGACCTTTTGCACAACAAAATCGTTAAGGATAATATGACCGAGTCCTTCAGCATCGCATTCTCCGAGTGGATAGAGCGCGCTGTCGGAGAGCTTCGGAACGGCATGCCCGAGGTCGTTCAGATGTACGAGGATTATCTCGATTGCGGCTTCATATCCGAAAGCTACTTCTATTATCCGCTCTCGCTCGTTTACCCGTTTGGAGTTGAAAGAGCGTGGGTCAGATGGAGCGTTGCGGACAAGCGGCGCTTTGCCGGCGGTGTTCCGTTTGCATATGTTGGTAAGGATTCGATAGAGTTTGAGCTTTGCGACTCCGTGCCTTTCGAGTTTTCGGACGTGCTTTCGGGGCGCGCCGATTATTTTGAGGGCGGATATGCGCCCCTTACGATTGAATCTCCCACCGACGATAAAAAGCTCCTTGTCGGAAAATACTCTCAGAGCTTTGTAGACGAAATGGTGCGTCAGATATCCTGTAAAATAGAGTCGGCATTCTCTGTGACGGGTATTGAGGACAGCGGAATTGAGCTATATCTCGTCTTTGCCCCCGATACGTATATGGAGCACGTGGTCGGTAACGTTACCTACCGCCGCCTTCTTATAAGCGCGCGTGCGTGCTCTGCGCGCGACCTTTGGATAAAGTGGACGCGTCTTGACGGCGCGGGAAGCTACACCGTTTCAGATGACGTTACGGGCGAAGAAATAATATTTGAGCTTGGCGAGGACGTACCGCAGAAGATCAGAGAGAAGGAATACAGATTCCTCGTCCGTACCTCCTCCGCGAAATATCAGGCGGCAATGGGCAGGAAAAATATAACCGAGTGGCGTGATATGGTAAAGCGTGTTATCCGCCGCGGTGAGCTTATAAAGGTTGAGGCTGAGGATGTCTCTGAGCTTCCTACGGACGAGGCACCTACCGAATCTCCCGTAATTTCCGAGCCTGAGCGCGTCGATGCTGATACAAACGCAGATCTTACACATAAGCTCCAAGAGGTGCTTCTTGGCCGCAGTACGTCACCGCAGCCGACAGTCAGAGCGGCAGGCACCGATGATAACAGTGATCTTGCCGCGCTTCTGAGAAGCGTTCTTCCCGGCAGGGATGAGCCTATAGACCTTGCGGAAGATGTGCCCGTCGCCTTTGATGAGGCTGCTCGAGCTGATGAAATAACCGAAACGGCGGATGACGGAGTTCCCCCTTTTGATATAGATAACGAACCCGAGCAGACGGTCCGGGATACAGTGACCGCAGAGCCCGAGGATAAAGCAGCCCAAGATATCGAGGCAGAGCTGCGCCGCAGAATAGAGGCGGAGATCAGAGAGCGCCTTGAGGCAGAGGCGAGAGAGCTTATCCGTGAGCATGAACGCCTTAAGGCGGAAAACGAGCGGCTTTCCGAGCTTGCCCGTATAGCCGAGGAAGAAAAGCTTGCAAGCGAGGCGGCGCGCATAGTCGAGGCAGAAAGACTGCGCGAGGAGCTTGAAGCAAAGGAAAGAGCCGAAGCGCGTGAAAAGGAAAGAATGGCTGACGCGGCGCGCCTTGCACTCATTGAGCAGCAGCGGCTTGAAGCGGCTCGCGCGGAGGATGAGCGCAAAAGGGAAGCCGAGGAGGCAAGACTCCGCGAGGAAAGGGAGCGCGCACTGGAAGAAGAAAGAATTGCGGCAGAGCGCGACCGCCTTGATGCAGAGAGAAGGGCGGCTGAAAGAGCGGAGCAGGAAAGAGCCTACCGCGAGGCGCAAAAAGCGGCAGAAGCCGAGGCGGAAAGGAAGAGCGCCGAGAGCAAGACGTACATATCAAAGAATCTGCGCCTCATCTTCGTTCGTAAGATCGATCCTAACATAATCAAGAATATCTACGATATCATAAATACTACTATCAAGTATTTCAAAAAAGAGCACCTTTACATTAAGATAAAGGCATCCATCCTTGATTCTACTACTGTGAATCTTAACTTCGTTAAATTCCCCGAACAGGAGCAGGAGCTGCTCGTGAGCATCATAAAGGTGCTTGGAAACAGTAAGCTCGGAATAACCAAGGCGATTCTTGAGTAACAAAAAGCCTTCTCCTGTGGGAGAAGGTGGCAGGCAAAGCCTGACGGATGAGGAGTTCGTTTGTTCTTTCGCTTGCCATTTGTGGCAAACTTAGTTAAATATGGACACTGTGAGTGTTTACACAGTGTCCATATTTTTTATTCTGTTATACTTGTTACGACGGCTCTGTTCAAAACTCTGAACTTCCCTCGATTGCGTCAGCCTATTTTAGCAGACTACCTTTACGATACGGTTGATCTTTTCGATTGTGAAGAACACCGTGTGAGTGTCCTCTCCGTATCTTGCGTCGCTTATGCCGTCGTCGATGCGCGCGAGCTCCAGCTTTTGCGCCGCCAGCTCCGCCCGTGTAAATCTGACCTCAAGGGTTAGGGGCGTGGGATAGGTGATAGGCTTTATATCCTTCTTCATTGCGGTGACGGTTGCGTCGTAAAGCTCGGCGAGGATCTCCTCCTCGTCGCGAAGGGTGGCTTCGTTTCTCGAAATTCCGTACTTCGTGGTAACGAATTCGGTGTCGGTCGCGGTCAGGGCAAACTGATCAACGCATGCCTTGTCACTTGCCGTGAGCAGGGGCGCTATGCCGTGTGTTCCTGCTATGTACGTGTCGATCTCAAGCTCGCCTACGGGCTTTCCGTCTATCTTTACGTACTGCACGGCAACTGAGGAATAGGTATGAGCCAGAATGCCGCCGAACGTGCCCTCTCTCGCGTGATAGCCGAGATAAATTATGCCTGCGAAATTAAAATCTTGCGCAAAGTCAAGTCTGTATGGATAGTTGCTTGAGCATACCTTAACCGCTCTTTCGTCAATCTTTGAAAAATCGAGGTTGTGTCCTTTGCCGTGATTATCCCATACCGCGACCTTTGTCGCTCCGTTGTCAAACAGCGCGCGGACAACCGTGTTGATCTCCTTCGTCGCATTTTCGATCGACAGCGCATAATCGGGCGAGCCGGTCAGTGTTTCGTTGGGAAGCCCGACGACACCGCCGATTCCCTCAAGGTCCACTGCTATAAGGTATTCCATGATATTCTCCGTTTCTTTATAGTTTTAAATTTTAAGAGCCGCGCCCGCGGCTTAGTTTTATTGCTCTATACATATGGTTATGTATCTTTTCCTTTTATCGAAAACCGTGCTTTTTCGCACCTTGACGCCGCAAACGTTGAGCCGCTTTACCGACTCGGTAAGCATTTCCTCGAACCTTCTGATTCCGTCGCCTGCGCTATTTTCCGTAATTTTTCGCGGCATATCGTCAAGGATAATGCCGTCAACAAGCGCCTCGCTTGCCGCAACGGTCAAGTGCATTGCGCGTATATTCTCTATTGCGGAGTACAGCTTGTCCTCACCCTTGATGCGGAGCAGAAGGCGCGCATGCCGTTCGGAAAGACCCGCGGCAATTATTCTTTCTTGCGCCGCGTCCGAAAAATTTAAAAGCCGTATCTTGTTCGCAACGTAGGATTGGCTTACTCCCATTTTATTAGCTATCTCGCTCTGTGTCAGCGAGCACATACTGATCATACCGCGCAGTGCGCGTGCTTCTTCAAACATATTCATGGCTTGTCCCTCCATGAACAGTATAGCGCACGCCGCGCGAGATTTAGGTCGTATTCGGTCGCGCGATAAATTAATTTAAAGCGGTCTCTTGGATATCTGTGCATATGGGCGCGGATATGCAGGCGGCGTTTTCGTACCCTTTTTGATCATTATCAAGGGGTGCGACAGCGGCTCGTCACCGCCGACGAGGGTTATCGCCTCAACTCGCGTCTCCTTGCCGCCGAGTATCGCGATTGCCTTCTTGGCTGACGCCAGTTCGTATTCCGCGTTCTTGCCCTTCATTGCTATAAGAGAGCCGCCGGGCTTGACGAACGGTAGGCAAAGCTCGCATAAAATTCGCATCTCTGCAACGGCTCTTGCCGTCGCAAAATCAAATTTCTCGCGATATTCCGCAGTTTTTCCGCCGTCCTCGGCGCGCATTACCTCGCATTTTACGTTGCAAAGAGACAAAATGAGCGCGCTTTCCTCAACGTACGCAACGCGCTTTGCCGTGGAGTCAACCGCGAGTATATTAAGATCCTCTCGGACTATTGCGAGCGGCAGCGAGGGGAATCCCGCGCCGCATCCCACGTCAATAATGCTTGCTCCCTTTGGAAGGTGCGCGGCAAGCGTGGCGCAGTCAGCGTAGTGGTTTAGGATTATTTTCTTAGGGTCTGTTATTGCCGTGAGGTTATATTTTTCATTTTCCTCAAGCATCCGTTTTGTCAAAAGATAGAATTTATCACTCTTTTCAATATTAAGAAGGGAGGAGAGCTTATTCGCCTTGAAAATAGAGGCAAGCTCTGATTTGAAGCTCTGTTCGTTAAGTTCCATTTCCGCTCCTTGGCAAGTGTTATAGATAGTATACAATCTAATTTGTTTTTTGTCAAGATATTTCTTGACAATATAAGCAATGAATGATATAATGAAGATATAATGAACAAAAATATAAAAATCAAAAGATCGGAGCAATCTAATGAAGAACATAAGTGAGGTAGATCCGAATTTTAAGGTTGACGAGCAAAACGACCGAGAGGGCTTGGTATTCAAAAACGTGCGCGAGGAGCCGTTCAGAATATACGGTGTCTTCCACGACGGAGTGCAATACCGCCGACTGCCGAAGGACGTTGCCACTGCAACAAGCAAAGGGGTTGATAAATTTGCTGCCTGCGCTGCCGGCGGCAGAGTTCGCTTTGTGACCGACAGTCCGTACGTCGTAATAAAGGCTGAGATGAAAGATAATTACGGCTCGCCGAAAATGCCCTTGACCTGTACTGTCGGCTTTGATCTCTACCTCTACGAAAACGGCAGATATAACCATATAAAGACCTTCGTTCCGCCCTCGGATCTAAGAGATTCCTATGACGGCGCATGCGATTTCACGGAGGGGGAGGGCGAGCGTATATTGACGCTGAATTTCCCGCTTTACGGTCAGGTGCGCGAGCTATATATCGGAATCAAGGAGGGCTCAACTCTCTCTGCGGCTCCCGATTATAAATATGAAAAGCCGATAGTATATTACGGCTCGTCTATAACTCAGGGCGGCTGCGCTTCAAGACCCGGTAACTGCTATCAGGGATTTATAGAGCGCCGCTTTGATACGAACTATATAAATCTCGGCTTCTCCGGCAACGCGAAGGGGGAAGTGGCAATGGCGGAGTATATCGCATCCCTTGATATGTCTGCCTTTGTAATGGATTACGACCATAACGCCCCCTCCGTTGAGCACTATGAGGCTACCCACGAGCCGTTCTATAAGATCGTAAGAGCGAAAAATCCCGATCTTCCGATCATTATATTAACAAGACCGAAGGTAAAGTTTCTTCTCTCGGAGTCCGAGCTTCAGAGGATCGAGATCGCAAAAAAGACCTACCGCCGGGCAAAGAGAAGGGGAGAGCCCGTGTATTTCATTCCGAGCTACGAGCTGACGAAGCTTTGTGATGACGGCGGCAGCGTTGATAGGGCTCATCCCAACGACTTAGGCTTCAGATCCATGGCTGACGCAATTTCCAAGGTAATATCTAAGATCCTTTGTGATTAACAAAGTAAAAAATCCTGATCCCCCGTTTAACGAACTTAACGGGTGGTCAGGAATTTTTTTAGGTTTTTTCTGTTTCCGTATTGCTTTCATCCTTGGAAGTGAGAACTGCGGCGTCATTCGCCTCCGCTTCGGTTTCAAGCTCCGCAAGCTTTCTTTTCGTTCTCCTGCCGAATGCGAAGCCCGCAAGCTGTAAGAGCAGGAGCAGGGCGATAACGTAGAGATATCTTGCCGACATATAAAGAACCTCTCCGAGCTCGAAGTCGGAGCCGTATTCGATAAAGAAGGCTGCCGTGGTAATGATCTCGCGCACGAATCGGTAGAGAAATATTACCGCGGAGGCTGTAAAGGCAGCAAGAGAGGCGGGACAATTGAGATCAAACGGATGCTCGGCTTTATTCTGCTTTTGCGTGCCTATCTTCGATGCGCGCTTTTTCGTAACAGCGGCGGAAAGAAGAAGCAGGAGAACTATCGCGGCGTAATTGATAACGGCAAGCACTGCCGAATGCAGCGCAGAGTATCCGAACGCTTGACCGATAGGCAGTCTTTGCTCGGCATAGCGGAATGCATACTCGGGAAAATTGCCGATAAGCGATGCCGCGGATAGCGGTATTGCATAAACAAGCGACTGCCCAAGCCTGCGTACACCGAGAGCGTATAGAGCAGTTACTGCCAAGATAGGCATTGCCGATTCAAAGATCTCGGTAAAATAGGATGTTATGTAAAGGCCTGCTGTATTGCCAAGCGTATAAGTGCAGAAATGAAAGACTGCGAATGAAATCAGATGCAGGATCAGAAAGATACCCACAGTGCCCTTAAGGACTCTTTTTTTCTTTGTTTCCATAAGCCCTCCTTACGTGATCTTACGGTCGGCAGGTCTGCCACGTCCGTACGAGTTACATTCTATCATATAATTAACCTTTTTTCAAGTGGGGAAAATTCAAATCTGCGTCTTGCTGCCGTATTCTCTGCCGAGATAGCGACCAAATTTGTGAACTTTTTGTAAATATTGCTGTTTTTTGTAATTGCTACTTGATATTTATCCGCGCGTGTGATATTATATATGAGCTGTGCAAAAACACAGCAAATACTATATCTCACATAGCAAGTAGGTTTATTGCCGGTGCTGAGGATGCGTCCGAGGTCGCAATATTATGTTGCTATGGTGGAAAAACCAAGGAGGAACATAGAAATGTTCGAAATTTCAATCAAGCAGCTGCTTGAGGCAGGCGTTCACTTCGGTCACCCGACCAAGAAGTGGAACCCGAAGATGGCTGAGTACATCTTCACCCAGAGAAACGGTATTCACATCGTTGACCTTCAGAAGACCGTTAAGAAGTTTGAGGAGGCTTACAATTACATTGCTGAGCTTGCCGCAGAGGGAGGCACCGTTCTCTTCGTAGGAACCAAGAAGCAGGCAGCCGACACCGTTAAGGAAGAGGCTCAGAAGTGCGGAATGTACTACGTAAACGTTCGTTGGCCCGGCGGAATGCTCACCAACTTCAACACCATCCGTAAGTCCATCAAGCGCCTTAAGGATCTCGAGAAGAAGCAGGCTGACGGCACCTTCGACCTTCTCCCCAAGAAGGAGGTTGCAAAGCTCGTTAAGGAAATGCAGGATCTTGAGAAGTCCTACGGCGGTATCAAGGATATGGAGAGACTTCCTTCCGCAGTATTCGTAGTTGATACCCGCAAGGAGAGAATCGCAGTTCTTGAGGCTAAGAAGCTCGGCATTCCCGTTGTCGCAATAGTTGATACCAACTGCGATCCCGACGATGCAGACTACATCATCCCCGGTAACGATGACGCTATCCGCGCTATCAAGCTTATCGCAGGTGCTCTTGCAGATGCTATCATCGCTGCACACGGCGGTGTTCAGGAGGAGGCTGCCGACGAGGCAGAGGCTCACGAGGAAGCAGTAGCGGAAGAGACCGTTTCCGAGTAATTGAAAGGAGAATAGAAAAATGGCAGAATTTTCAGCAAAGGACGTAGCCGAGCTCAGAAAGCAGACCGGCTGCGGAATGATGGACTGCAAGAACGCGCTCAAGGATGCTAACGGCGACTTTGAGGCAGCAGTTAAGATCCTTCGTGAGAAGGGTATGGCAGCAGTAGCAAAGAAGGCAAGCAGAATCGCTGCAGAGGGTATCGTTGACGTTATGACCGTTGGCTCTACCACCGCTATCGTTGAGGTTAACTCCGAGACCGACTTCGTTGCAAAGAACGCTATTTTCCAGGCATTCGTTAAGGATGTTCTTAAGACTATAATCGCTAACAAGCCCGCTGACGTTGACGCTCTTATGGCGTGCAAGTTTGAGGGTGAGGGCGCAGGTTCTGTAAGCGACGCTCTCGCTGAGAAGACCGGTACCATCGGAGAGAAGCTCTCCATTCGCCGCTTCGCAGTTGTTGAGGGTGCGGTTTCTACCTACATCCACGGCCTTGGCGCTACCGGTGTTGTTGTAAGCTTCGATACCGATGTTGCAGATAAGGCTGAGTTCGCTGAGTGCGCGAAGAACGTTGCGCTTCAGACCGCGGCAATGCCCGTTCAGTATCTTGATAAGGATTCCGTTCCCGCAGAGGTTCTTGCAGAGGAGAAGGCAATCCTTGTTAAGCAGATGCAGCAGGATCCCAAGATGGCTAACAAGCCTCAGCAGGTTCTTGAGAAGATCGTTGAAGGTAAGCTTGGTAAGTTCTATGAGAACAACTGCCTCCTTCATCAGCTCTACGTAAAGGATGATTCCATGACCGTTGCTAAGTACGTTGAGAGCGTTGCTAAGGCTCTTGGCGGATCTATCAAGGTTACCGGATACGTTCGTTACGACAAGGGCGAGGGTCTTGAGAAGAGAGAAGAGGACTTCGCAGCTGAGATCCAGAAGATGGTTCAGGGCTAATTATTTTAGAATAAGCGGAGGCTAGCTCAATTTTTTGAGCTAGCCTCTTTTGCTTTCTTATATTCTTTTCTCTGCTTTAGATAGACTTTCCTAACTTCGGTGAGAAAAGCCTGTACACGCTCGGATTGATAGTCGCGGTAGGACCAGGGAAATTTGTGCCAGCCGCCGCGCGCCCAGAAAAGCGTAAGCTCGGTGTGTATTCCGCGCGCAAGAGGGATGCGAAAGCCTGCCGCCTTTGTAGTAGGCAGCATAAGTCTGCCGTGATTTATGAATCCGGGGTCAAGATTTATCTTTCTGTTTCCGTCGGTCGACAGCTCTGCCTCGATAGCGTTCGTTAGCTCCTTGATCTCTGCCTGCCTCGCAGGGTCAACGAGCGACTTAAAGCTGTATATCCGTCGTATGCCCTCGCCGCCCAGCTCCTCGTCGTAGTAGGTCGAGAACTCCTCGGAAAATGAGAATTCCTCACACATCTCGTCTGTCTCGCCAAACAGCTCGGTGAGCCTCAGCATTGCCGCGTCAAGCATTTTTCGATCGTGATATATAACGCCCATTATAAGCTTTTCGGGGTCAAAGTCGTATATTGCGCCCATAGGTAAGCTCCTTTATAAATTCGTCGTAGGTTTTCGGTGCATCCTCACGTTCTTCCATCACAGCGCGGTAGAGCTCCTCGAATTTTATAGCCTTAATCCGCGATATCAGAAAGGCTTCTATCCAATAGGAGAACTCGGTGTCGGGGCTTAAATGCTCAAGCCGTCTCATCCGCTCGTACATCGGCGCGCCGTCGGAGGCGTCGCGCCAGGTATCAACGAAGGCAAAATCATATTTCTCCTTCGGCATAGTATTCTCAGCGTACACAAACGCATCGTCGCATACTATTCGCACCTTTTCGGGATGAGAAAATTGCGGTAAAATGTGTTTTTTGAAAAGCTCTATCACCTTTTCGCTACGCTCAACTACGGTAATACCTTCCACGGTTGGCTTCTCGGATACCATATAGGCGTAGTAGCCGAGTCCGAGACCGAAGGTGATCACCCGTCCTCGTGCGCGCTCTATCGCCCCATCACAGGTGTCAAGGTCTATCGGCGTCAGAGTCATCCATTCGTTTCCGTCCTCAAGCACGGCGGGAAAGTGAAAGTCCTCGTTGAAGAAGCCGAGCGGAGGGATCTCTGAGTGATCGGGGTTTATGATCATATCGGCGCAGATCATCGCTCGGAATGCGGGATAGCATTCCTGTTTGAATTCCCATTTGCCGTCGGAAATATTTTCTATCCTAATATTCTTGTAATAGGGGTTTTCGGTGTATCGCCTGCTGTCAAGCATTCTGACTGACGGCCGCAGGTATTCCCGTATCAGTATCCTGTCCTCTCCGCCCTTCGCATCGTCAAGTCCAAACGCCTCGCAGAGTATGGCGGTCACAGCGTCCTTTTCGGTGACGTCGCCATCCTCGGTAAGCGCTGCCACCATCTCCCGCGTTATGAGGTCGGGAAATCTCTCAAGGTAGGTGGCATAGAGATTTGTGACTCGGTAGTTAAGGTCGAATGTTTTTGTGAGGCGGCCGAGCCGCTCTTTGTCGGTATAATTCATATATCAGTATCTCGTCTCGCAAATTACGGTTTTAGAATTAAAGAAGCGCATAAGCTTCAGTACCTCAGCCGTTGCAACAAAGTAGATAACGCATCTCTTGCCGTCGCTGTCCTTAAAAAGCGCGGCGTACGCATCCTCGGCAGATGGCGTAGGCAGGGCAGAGTAGACCCTCTGCGGTGCAAATTCGTTAATTTTCTCCGTGATGGCAGAGCGGGGTGCGATAGCCTCTGCCGAGGATATGCGAAAACTGCATTTTACCCGCCTTTTTGATTTCTTGCCGTAGGCTGTAGAGAAGGTGAAGCTGCCCTTTTCCACTGTGTACCAATAGTCGGGCTTCGTGTATCTCCACGTGAAATAAACGATTATCCAGAGAAACAGGGGGATCAGCGCGCCGAGAGGGAAAATTCTTGATATGTATATTACCAAAAAGTAGGCTACGACAAAGAGTGCGTAAAGAAGGAGCAGAAGAAGTCTGTATGCCTTCCATTTTCCCACCGGCTTCTGTTCTGTGCCGTATTCGTACGTGTTAAAACTCTCCATATGAAATCTCTCCTTGGTAAACCTCTCGCTTACTACAGTGATTATATCATTAAATCAAAGTAGTGTCAAGTCGAGACTTTAAAAATGTTTTCTCTTTACAAGTCGTAAAGAATGTGATAGAATATAGGCACCGAACACTTTTTTGGAGAATTGTATGCAGATTGAATCAAAATACTATAAGCCGACCGATCCCGTCTCGGTCACTCCCCTCGCAGAGTACACGTACGAGAGTGCCCGTGCCGCATTAACGGCGTTGCTTGAGCCGATCGGCGGACTTGATTTTGTAAATAAAGGTATGCACGTTGTGATAAAAGCGAACCTCGTATCTGCGATGAAGCCGGGTGAAGCAGCAACGACGCATCCCGTCCTACTCTCGGCTCTTTGCGATATGCTGGGCGAGAGAGGTGCCACCGTTGTCGTAGGTGACAGTCCGGGCGGACTTTATAACTCTGCCTTCGTCGGCAGGGTATACCGCGTCACCGGTATGGAGGAGCTTACAGAGCACGGCGCTATTCTTAACCGCGATTTTTCCGAGCTTCGGGCCGAATTTCCCGAGGGGCGCGTGCTTCATAATTTCGTATATACGGGATATCTTGCCAAAGCAGATCTGATAATAAATTTTGCTAAGCTTAAAAGTCACGGTATGATGGGCATGTCCTGCGCTGCGAAAAACATGTTCGGCGCAATCCCCGGTGTTATAAAGCCGGAGTATCATTTCCGCTTTCCTAGGTACGAGGACTTTGCGGATATGATCGTGGATCTCGATGAGTATTTTCACCCCGTTCTGTCAATTGCGGATGCCGTCGTCGGTATGGAGGGCAACGGTCCCACCGCGGGGACACCGCGCCATATGGGATTTTTGCTTGCATCTCACTCACCGCACGCGCTCGATATGCTTGCCGCAGATCTGCTCGGCTTTGACCGCACAGAGCTTCCGATACTTGATGCGGCGTACCGCCGCGGTCTGATACCCGACACACTCTCCGAGCTTAATATAATCGGAAGCACCGACGGACTTCGCGTTGAGGGATTTGAAAGAGTCGTTGAGCGTCGCTCGCTTGAGTTTTCCGGCAACGGTAAGAATCCGATCAAGCGCCTTTTCGGAAAAATTGCGGGCACCGTTCTTCGCACCCGTCCGAAGCTTGTGCCGGATATGTGCGTCGGATGCGGCATATGTGAAGGCATCTGCCCTGCAAAGGCCATTGAAATAAAAAAGAAAAAAGCAAGGATAAACCGTAAGAAGTGTATCCGTTGCTTCTGCTGTCAGGAATTTTGCCCCAAGAGTGCCCTTAAGGTAAAGCGCACCTTCATCGCAGAACTTTTCCATAGGGAAAAGGGAAAATAGAAGGAAAAAACATAAAAAAATTGATATGCCCCCCAAAAGCATCTAGCTTTTGAGGGGCATATCATTAACTACAATGTTAGCTACTGAGGATAACACGCTTTACCAATAGTGAGGAGGTGTCATAATACTCCACTGTGATTTCAGCACGATGTCGCCCGTCACCACGTCGTTATCAAAATCCCATAGGTCTTCGTCGCCCTCGACGTACCATCCGTCATGGTGGAATAGCTCGCCCTTGTTCGGAGTCGTGACCTTCGCCACCTTGCCGCCCTCGATTATATACTGAGGTGGGATATCGCCGGCTCCGATGGTATCGAAGGAAACCGTATATACGGGCAGCCATTTTGCGGTGAGAGTAATATCGGTGTTTGCATAGTTGTCGGCGAAGCTCCACTCCTCACCGTTATAAAGCCATGCGACCAGCGCGTAGCCTGCCGATTCAATGGTCGGCGGTTGCGGGATGAGGGTTCCTTTATCTATAGTTATCGGAGCAACTGAGCCGTACTCAGTTGAGAAGCTTATCGTTACTGTCTCTACCCACTTTGCCTTGAGTGTTACGGCTTTAGTGATGGCGTGAGTGTTAAAGTCCCACTTATCATCGCCGTCGTACCAGCCGTCGAAGCGATATCCGCTCTTTGTCGGATCTGCCGGTTGCTTAACAGTGCCCCCCTCAATTATATTCTGCTCGGCTACGGCACTTCCGCCGTCCGAATCAAAGGTGACCTTGTATGTAGGCACTGCCTCCCACTTTGCCGTGAGAGTAAGGTCGGAGGTCAGGGGGGTCGAGAAGTTCCAGAGTGTTTCTCCGGAGTACCATCCGATAAAGATGAAGTTTTCTTTGCTGGGATCTTCTATTCTCGGCGCTCTCTCCTGCTCGTTTTTCACGTAGGAGTCTACGGTTACTCCGTCAACGATGTAGGTGACGGTGTATCTGTTCGTCCATTTTGCAACGAGGGTTATATTCTGTGTAACGACCGTGTCAAAGTTCCATTCGGTATCTCCAAGGAACCAGCCGTTGAATATAGCAAGCTGCTTTGTTGGGGTGGTGGGTCTTGTTGCTGTGCCGCCCTCTGGTATATGCTGTTCGCTTACCGCACTTCCGCCGTTTGAATCAAAGGTAACGGTGTAGGTAGGCACGGGGATCCACTTAGCCTTAAGAACCAGATTTGAGGTAACTGTGTTTGCCTCAAAGATCCACGCCACGCCCTCCGCGGTGTACCAGCCGTCAAATCTCGCGTAGCTCTTCGTAGGTGCTTGAGGCTTCGATACCTTGTAGCCCTCAACTACGTATTGGGGAAGAACGGAAGTTCCACCGTCCGAATCAAAGGTTACGGTATAGGTAGGGAAGGGTTCCCACTTGGCGGTAAGGGTCATACTCGCGGTGACGACGTCAGTGTTGAATATCCACTCATCATATCCGTTATACCAGCCGATAAAGCGGTGGTCCTTTTTCGTGGGCTCAGCCGGCATTGCGACGTGATCTCCCGATGCGATCACCTGATCGGGTATCGCGTCTGCGCCGTCGGTATTGAATTTAACAGTGTAGGTTATCCTCTCCCACCTTGCGGTAAGCGTGACGGGCGCTGTGACGGTCTTAGTCGCGAAATCCCACTCATCCTCTCCGACGAACCAGCCGACGAACGTATAGCCCGGTCTTGCGGGGACCGTCGGTTCAATAATAAGCTTTCCTTCCTCGATCTCTCTCGGAGAGTATACGCTTCCTCCGGCAGAATCGAAGGTTACTGTGTGGTATACCGTCTCGTCACCGCCGCATGCTGTGAGCAGGGTGAGCGTCATAATAAGAGCGAGGAAAAGCAGTATTTTTCTTTTCATAAAACTCCTTACCGCCGCGAAACGCGGCGTCTATGTGATGAGACTGCGCAGTGCCGCAATCCCTGTCGTTATTCGGCAATCAAAATTGCCGACAATTCACTAAGTATACTCTATTTTACAATATTTACAAGATATTTTCAAGTGTTAAATGTAAAAAAATTTTAAAAGCAAAAATAATCTTTTCTATTTTAGCGCATATACTTGAAAAACGGCGTTTTTTGTGGTAAAATAAATTCACATAAATCATTTGGAGGACATATGAAAAAGTTTTTTGACGAATTCAAGAAATTTATAACACGCGGCAACGTCGTTGATATGGCTGTCGGTGTTATTGTAGGTAGCTCGTTCACCGCTATCGTAAACGGTTTGAGTAATTTCGTTCTCAAGCCTCTTATCAACGCGCTCCTTTTTCTTATTATGGGCGACGGCGCGCTTGAAAATATCTACACGTATCTTCATAAGGTTGAAGTCACCGTTGACGGTGTAACCACGATCGACCTTACAAAGTCGATATACATCGATTGGGGCTCATTCATAAACGCAATTATTAATTTCTTCCTCGTTGCGTTCGTTTTGTTCTGCATCGTTAAGATCATAAACAAGGTCCGCGAGGGCGGTAAGAAGCTTGAGTCTGATGCGCGTAGCGCAAGACCTGCCAAAGAGGACCGTAAGGAAATGAAGAAGCGCGGAATCAAGTTCACCGACGCAGACGCCGTTGCGAATTACTATGAGGAAAAGGCGAGAAAAGAGGCTGAGGCGAAGGCGGCAGCGGAGGAGAAGGCAAGACTTGAAAAACTTGCAAATCCGACCACCGAGGAGCTTCTGAAGCAGATACGCGATATTCTTTCGGCAGAAAAGCAGAAATAACCCCACGTGCATAAGCACTTAAAACAAGAAAAAGGCAGAGAACCTCGGGCTCATTATTAGCCACGGTTCTCTGTCTTCTTTTTTTTGTTTTTAAATCTTGCTCCGCCCCTCACAGCTTCGGTTTTGCACCTATGCTTCTCTCGCGCTTGAACAGGTGAGGTATATTATCTGCTTGTTTTTCGCGAGACGGCAGAGGGCGCCCAGGGCACGCTCAAGCCTCTTGTCGTCAAAGTGCGCGAAGGGATCGTCGAGAATGACGAACGGCTGCTCATCCTCATAGAGAGATTCGATAAGAGCAAGTCTTGCTGCGAGTGCATAGAGCTCACGGGTTCCGAGACTGTATGCGTCGGCATCCTTCATTGAACCGCGCTCGTTTTTCATTATTTCAAATGAGGTGCTCATGCTGAACTCCTCCGGTGCTTCTGCGCCGATCTCAGATATAAAGCGGTCAAACGCTTCTTTGGTGCGCGAAAGATACTTGGTCGTAAGTATATCCTTTGCCTCTGTAAGAAATTCCTTTGTGAGCAGTATCGTATTATAGCGTGATTCGTACTCCGAAAGAAGCTCTGATAGCTCGTCGCGAGCCATAACAGCCTCGTCATAAAGTTCGATATCCTTATAAAGCTCGTCCATTTGTCTCTCTACGAGCGCTTTTTTGTTTTCAAGGCTAAGTATCTTTTCCTCCGCGTTTCCGTCGGCAGTCTCGCTGATCTTTGCGTCTATGCTCGGGAGTGTCAGGTCGGATTCGACTATAGAATGTTCCTCAGCATATCTTGCCGCGTTTTCCCGGGTCCTCTTTGCCGCAGCAATTGCGGCGGTGTATCCCTTAAGCATCTCGTATATTTCGTCAAGCGGTCTTTCGGATTTTGTAGGGAAGCTTGAAATAAATTCGCTTACCTCCTCGCGGTACTGTGAGGCGCGCCTTACCTTCGCGGCTCTTTCCGCCTCGGCAACCTCGTCCGCTCTGAGAAGGTTGAGATATAGCTCGTGATCCTTAAGAAGGTTCTTAATTTTAGCGGTAAAGTCCGAGGTATCGGCAGTAAATCTTGTCAAAAAGCTCTGTAGCTTTAGCTCGCAGTCAGAAAGCTCCTGTCGTATCGCCGCAATTTGCAGGCGTCCGTCCTCTCGATCTCTTTTTCGAGCCGTCTCGGCTGCCGTCATCGCACGGAGCTCGTAGAGCTTCATCGGTATATCCGATTTGTCGCTCGCACTAATGCCGTATTTAGAGAGAAAAGCTATTGCATCGCCGATATGATCAGTATCCGTGTCGCATTTTCTTGTTGATTTTAATGCACCGATTATCCCGTGAACTGTTAGAACAGCACTGAAGGCGCATATGATGAACAGCGGCGCGTAATGCATGCCGAGCATTACACCGGCCGCCGTAGCTATAAGACCTATCGGCAGGCTAAAATGCCAACTATTGTTTGCTTTCTTCGAGATTTTGGATAGGCTTAAACCTTCTATTCGGCGATCGATCTCCTCGGTCGTCGGCAAAATCCGCATTTCTTTTTTTTCGTCAAGCTCGGATTCTTTGATTCTTTGCATTATTTTCGCTTGCTCATAACGGTGCAAAAGCGATTCCGCATTAATAAATTCCTCTTCTGTCGCTCCGGCCTTTTTGAAAAGGTTTTTCAACTCGTCAAGCCTTGAGCCTGTTGGGAGTACTTCGTTGAGTGAGCGCGCTTCACGCTCGCGATCGCGCATTGATTCGATCTCGGCTTCGGTCGTACTTCTGTTTGCGAAAAAGCGAGCTGCCTCGCTGAGCCTTGCTTTTTCCTTTTCCGCTTCCGCGAGCATTTCTTTGTACTGTTTGATATAGGCGCAACGTACCCGCGCTTCGTTTTCTCTGTTGATATTTTCTCGCAGCTTAGCTCTCTCGCCGTACGCCACCGAGAGCTCCGATTTTATTGCGGCTCTTTCGCGCTCCAGAGCGACGTACTCCTGTTTTTTACGCAGAATATCGTTTATCCGCCGCTCCTCTGCCGCCGCTCTTTCCCGTATATTCTCGATCTCACCCGCACCGCCGCGTTTTCGGTAGGTCTTTCTTTGCTTTTCGAGTAGCTCAATAGCCTCGTCAAGACCTCCTACGTCGCCGTCGTATCCCACGAGGTCTGAAAGTCTGGCTGAAACAGTCTTGTTGTCATTTTTACCCGACAGATTATCCTCGGATAGCAGTACCGTGCGAAGAAATCCATCCTCATCTATACCGAAAAGATCCTCTCCGACGCGCTCTGTGTAATCAGTGCTTTCCTTTCCGAGTCGCAGGTCGTAGAGGCGGAAGGTGTCATCTGCCGCCTTAGATGCAAAGCTTCTTTCTATGCGATAGCTTCCGCGCTCGGTCTCAAAGCTGAGAGAGCCTCCGCATCTGCCACCCTGCCAGGGCATATATCTGCGCCTGTCGCTGGTCTGTTTTTTCGTGGAGTCAAGGCCGTAGAGCATCGCTTTAATAAATACCGTCAATGTGGTCTTTCCGTAGCCGTTATCCTTTTTTATACAGTTAAGTCCGTCCGCCAGGCTTATTCTCACGTCGGAGAGGGTCCCGAAGTTTTCAATATAGCATTCAGTAAGCTTCATATTTCTTCCCCCGCCATCGCGCGCAGTCCGCATTCAATGACCGCTGCCTTTTCGCTTTCCGTTAAGCCCTTCTTTGACATAACGAGTCTTATAAATTCTCCCTTGAGAGATTTGTCGTTTTTATAGTCGTCGCTCGATATTCTGAGTCTTGAAGCATCGCGAAAATCTATATAAAAGTGTGAGCCTTTGAATCTCAAGGAGAGCGCATCAAGATCTCGTGCGAGCCCCGGCTCGTATTCTCCTGTCAGAACTACGCGCACGAGATCCCCCGTCGGAATGTCTGCAATCGCCGCGCGGACTCTGCCCTCTATATCTATCTCTCTTGTTGCACCGCCAACGTCAACCTCGCATAAGTGCAGCTCTCTTGCCGCCGCAGAGCAGAACTCATGTCTTATATGGCCGTGCGACACCTCAAGCAGGATGAATCCCTTTTTTCCGGTCTCGTCAAAGCCGCGCCCCTCAGGCGTGCCGCAGTATACTGCGGTCGTACGGTCGTTTATTCTGCACTCTGAGTAGCTGTGGTAATGACCGAGAGCAACGTAGTCAATGGGGAGCTCGGCAAGCTCGCGTCAAGTCGGATCGTAGCCATGT
>JAZRUS010000045.1:0-1871 GCA_045652665.1 Eubacteriales bacterium
AACGGAAAGAGCGTCGGAAATATGCTCAATGCTCATATAGTAGTTTTCAAAAAAAGGAATATCCTGAGTCCAGCCTCTGTCGAGGAAATGGCTCATATATGCCGCCATAGGGCTTGCATAGTTATGTCCGTATTCCTTAAGACCAAGCGCAGCATAAGCGACCTGGTCGGGGTTGATAAGCTGAATAATAAAGTGTGAAACCGTTGCTTTGAAAATCAATTGAGACACCATATAAACCGCTATGGCTATTATGTAGTGCTTGATTTTATATTCCTTACCTGAGAAAAGCGACGTAACAAAGAATGCGAAAAGGGGAATCAGGGTGAAAGCCATAAGGAAGATTATTACCGCACCGCTTATATGGTCGATTGGTGCATAAACATCACCGTTAGGACCTGTAAATACAGGTTCAAGACCGTTGAGTATTTCGCCTGAATATGGCAGATCGCTCCAGACAACGCCCGCAAGCTGTTCGAGAACTGTGGCGTAGCCTGTGACACTTAAGCCCAGCATAAGACCGCCCAAAGGTATCATTTCATACTTCATACCCTTTCGGTTGCCGTAGAAGTGATAAATGAGGAGCATTAATACAAGACCGACGCTGTATAGACCCCACGATGAGCCAAAACCGCCGTCGCCCCGGCATCTCCACATAAATCCGCCGATGATTGCTCCGAGAATAACCGAGATTATTTTCGAACCTGCACAGGATTTGCTTTTCATAAATAAACACTCCTTTGATGGTTTGATTTAATATTTAAGTTAAGGTTTATCTATTATTTCAAGCTGAACAAGGGCATCGATAAATTCCTGTGTATCGCTAAGCGCCTGCTCTTTGGTGACGTCGTATTCATCATAAAGCTTATCCGCAAGAGCTTGAACGCAATTACATTCGGGGAGATTATTCCACAAAAAGCAAGCGGTTTCGCTGAGAAGAAAGAATCCGTTATGGTCTTTGAGTGCATCCCCGACAGGGACAAGAATTATATCCGTGCCTACTTTACGGAGAATCATATCTTTTTTAATTATCATTATCAATAACACTTCTTTCTGCAAGAGTGAAAAGGTGTTTTGTCATACGGCAGATATACTGCGGAGTTTTACCGAAATCTCCTGTTTCAGCTTTGCACATAGCCGCACACACATTA
This sequence comes from Eubacteriales bacterium, assembly GCA_045652665.1. Classification (GTDB taxonomy): domain Bacteria; phylum Bacillota; class Clostridia; order Oscillospirales; family CAG-272; genus UBA1740. The sequence goes on from JAZRUS010000045.1 coordinate 1,149, forward strand.
CAGATTCCCGCATATCTGCAGGTGAGACATTCTTCGGGAAGCCTTATTTTGGCGGTTTCGTTTTTTATATTCTGCCACGCTTTTTCAAAACCGTCATCAAGCGGTCTGCTGTCAGGCGACGGCATCATTCCGCAGGGGAGCATTATACCGTCCGCCGTTATCCAGAAGGATGCTCTGCCTGCTCTGCAACGGACTTTGTTTTCTGTGGGACCAGAGGGAAGTGAAAGCAGCTTGTTTACTCTTTCAAGATAAAAATCTTTATCAAAACGGTATTCATCAATCAGGGAAATATATTCAGCCGCTTCTTCGGGAGAAAAACGGGTATCTTTGTTTGAGCTTCCGAGTCTGACTGAGGGATAGGTATAGGTTGTGGGTTTGAGCGGAATTTGCAGATCTTTTGAAATATCTGCAATCTTTTTGTATTCCGAAATATTTTCAGGGGTAAAAATTGTATTAAGACGCACAGAAATTCCGAGCGATTTCATCTGTTTTATTGAACTTAAAACCTTGTCAAACGAATCGTTGCGGCAAAGCTGTCGGTACGTGGAACTATCCGCACCGTAGAGTGAAATGTTTATGCGCACGGGAGGCAGTTCATCAAAGAGCTTTGTGTATTTTCCGAGCAGACTGCCGTTTGTGTTGATAGAGATAAGAAAACCCATTTTTGCAAGAGATCTGTAAATATACTCGAAATCATCACGCAGCAAAGGCTCTCCGCCCGTA
>JAZRUS010000046.1:0-14206 GCA_045652665.1 Eubacteriales bacterium
CCTGTATGATCGAGCATATTCCCGAGCTTGTTGAGGCGGGGATAGACTCCTTCAAAATAGAAGGAAGGATGAAATCAGCCTATTACACCGCTGTTGTTACAAATACCTATAAGATCGCGCTTGATAATTATTTCTCCGGCAACTATGTCTATGACCCGCAGTGGCATCACGAGCTGGAATCGGTAAGCCATAGGGATTATGCAACGGGATATTACTTTACCGATTCTCATCTTGATGCAAATACAACGCCCGCCGCAGGATATATTAAGGACAAGGCATATCTCGCAATGGCGATATCATATGATAAGGAGAGCGGAGAGGGATTTTTCACACAGCGCAACAAGATGTGCGTTGGTGATGATATCGAGCTGCTCACCCCCGGAAAGGTTGGGGAGAGGCTAACGGTATCCGCGCTGTACGATGAAGATCACGAACCGATTTGCGCAACAAGCCATCCGTATATGAAATTTTATATGAAGCTTGACAAAGAGGTAAAGGAAGGCGATATTTTAAGACTCGCTTGAGGTTTATGGTATGAAATTTATTGAGATGCTTAAGGCAATATTGCTTGGAATAGTTGAGGGAATAACCGAGTGGCTTCCCGTAAGCTCCACGGGGCATATGATCCTCGTTGAGGAGTTTATAAAGCTTGATGTCTCCGAAGCATTCAAGGAGCTGTTCTTCGTGGTCATCCAGCTTGGCGCGATCGCCGCGGTTCCTGTGCTTTTCTGGTACAAGCTAAATCCCTTCTCAAGAAAGAAAAGCAAAGATGAGAAGCGTTCTACTTGGAATATGTGGGGTAAAGTCGCGGTAGGTGTTGCGCCGGCCGCCGTTCTGGGACTTATATTTGACGATTTTCTTGACGAGCATTTTTACAACTATATAGTTGTTGCGATGGCGCTCGTTGTGTACGGTATTGCATTTATAGCTGTAGAAAAGCTTAAGTGCGGAAAAAACTATCGGGTAAACGATATTTCCGAGCTTTCATACAGGGACGCTGCCGTTATCGGCGCGTTTCAGGTGCTCTCGCTGATACCCGGCACCTCGCGTTCGGGCTCCACGATCCTCGGAGGTATGATATCGGGCGTTTCTCGCACTGCAAGCGCGGAGTTTTCCTTCTTTATGGCTATACCGATAATGCTCGGTGCATCGCTTCTTAAGGTGGTTAAGTTCTTTCTTGACGGCAATACTCTGATTGGCGGCGAGGTCGCGCTTCTTGGGGTCGCACTCGTCGTATCGTTTATAGTATCGCTTGCGGCGATAAAGTTCCTTATGGATTTTGTGAAGCGGCACAGCTTTGCTCCGTTCGGTGTGTATCGCATCTTACTTGGCATGGTAGTGATTGCGTACTTTTTGGCAACCAAATAAGTGTAAATAATTATTTACATTATAATCTTAAAAAACAGCTGATATCCTTCCGGCATATCAGCTGTTTTTTCTTTCTTTTGTTACCCGTGCGAGATTATTCGTTGATTCTCGCCCAATTGATCTCCATCTCTCCCACCGAGCGCAGAAATTCGTTTGCCCGTATGAAATGGTTTGAGCCGAAAAAACCGTTCCATGCCGAAAGCGGGCTCGGATGCGCGCATTCAAGCACAAGGTGCCATCGGTTTGTAATAAGTGATTTTTTCGCCCGTGCATTCCCGCCCCACAGCATAAAGACAACGGGGGTGGATTTTTCATTCAGCAGTGAAATGATCCTGTCGGTAAGAATCTCCCATCCGTGTCCTTTGTGGCTCTGCGGTGATGCCTCTCTGACAGTCAGTGTAGTATTGAGCAAGAGGACGCCCTCTTTTGCCCACCCCACGAGCTCTCCGCTTTTAGGTGGCTCTATTCCGAGCTCAGCTTTGAGCTCCTTAAATATGTTTTGAAGTGACGGGGGATGAGGTATCCCGTTTTTTACCGAAAAGCATAAGCCGTGTGCCTGTCCGAATCCGTGATAGGGATCCTGACCGAGTATAACGACTCTTGTGTTTTCATACGAGGTGTAACGCAGGGCGTTGAATATGTCGTTCATCGGAGGATAAATCTTATGTGAGAAGTATTCGTTTTTTAAAAATTCTCTGAGCTTCAGATAGTAGTCCTTTTTGAATTCCTCGGCTAACAGGAAATCCCAATCGTTATCAAGTCTGACCATTAGAGCGATCCTTTGTCCGTTTTTCTTGATTTTATCATAACTTGCCGAAAAATGCAATAGACTGTTGAATATTTACCTTGAATGTGGTAAAATATGATCAGAATTAAGTTGAGGCAGAGAATTCGTTTTTAAACGGTTCATTACCTCTGATAAGGAGCCTTTATGATATTTGAAAAGAAAATTGTCGGCTTGTATCGAAAAACGCTTTTTGTTCGGCAGGAGCGAGCATATGACACTGCGTTTTTTGATTATACCGATTTTCCCGGACTGTGTCGGGATGAGTATAGCTTTATCAGCGTAAAGGGAGATCGCCTTTACGGTGCTTTTTACCGTTATCCCGGTGCGAGCCGTGAGCACGTCATCGTTTTTGATCACGGTATGAGCTCCGGCGGTCATCTTGCTTATATGACCGAGATCGAGATACTTGCATCGCGCGGATATACCGTTTTTTCCTATGACCACACGGGCTGCTACCGTTCCGAGGGTGAAACCTCAGGGGGCTTTTCTCAGTCGCTCTCCGACCTTGATTGTGCATTGCGAGCGCTTAAAGCTGAGCCGTCGCTTTCGGGAGCATCATTTTCGGTTATCGGTCATAGCTGGGGAGCGTATTCATGTTTGAATATTGCGTCCTTCCATCCGGATGTAAAGCATATTATAGCTATGTCCGGCTTTGTTTCTGTTGCAGATATGCACAGACAGCTCTTTTCGGGTATAATGTCATTTTACCGTAAGGCCCTGATGAATGTTGAGCGCGCATCCAATCCCGATTACGTGGATTCAAATGCGCTCTCGGCTCTTATGAATACAGATGCACAGGTTCTGATCATCCATTCGTCGGACGATCCGATCGTGAAGGCTGGGCATCATTTTGAGAAGCTCAGAGCGGCACTTTCGGGTAGAGAAAATATTGAGTTTCTTTTGCTTGAAGGAAAGGCGCATAACCCGAATTATACGGCAGAGGCTGTAAAATACCTCGCTGAATTTACCGCTGAGCTTACCGAAAAGCGCGCATCGGGTGAGCTTTCAGACGAGAAAAAGCGCAATGCGTTCGTAAATAGCTTCGATTGGAAGAAAATGACCGAGCAGGACGGTGCTGTCTGGGAGAAAATATTTGCGGTGCTTGAAAGATAACCGAAATTAAAAGCTTCATATTAAATTTCCGGTGTGCAAATGCCGAGGAATTTTAGCGTGAAATAACCGATATCTAATCAAAGCAGAGGTTAATCACGCCATCGAATTTTTGCGATTTGGAGCCTTAGTCCAAATCGTCGCAGAGCGAACACAAAAATTCATTATAAATTTGTGCGGTCGCCAAGTGGCGACAGAATAGAGTATTAACGTGAAGCTTTTTTTAGAAAATACTTTCTATCACCTTTTTGCATGAGGGAGGGGAATAGGTCCACGAATCTATATGAGTGACACTTGCGGTATCGATGAAATACTCGAGCGGCTCCGGATATATCGGTGCGTCGTGAGAATCTATGATTATCAGCTTGATTTTCATTTTTTCGGGTATTATGCTCTTAATGTAGACAGCGGCGGTCTGACCGGGATAGACGTTTTGCTTATATTCCGCAAGTCCTGCAAGGTTTGGCTTCAGTTCAACGAATATTCCGTAGCTTTCGACACTTCTGACAATTCCGCGCACCGTCTGCCCTTCGTTGAATTTTGCCGCGTTTTCTTCCCAGCTTCCCAGCAGCTCGCGCTCGGAAACGTATATCCGACCGTTTTCATCTATGTTTTTTACTACCGTGTATATCGAGTCCCCGACCGAAAGTCTTGCGGAGGGATGGGATATGCGTGATACGGATATAGAGTCTATGGACAATAGGGAAATTATACCGCACCCAATATCAACGAAGGCACCGAAGTTTTCAAGATGAGTTATTCGCGTGGGTATTATGTCGCCCGGCTCGAGCGTATCTATGTAGGACATAACGCATTCTCTCTGTGCGCACCTTCTTGATAGGATGGCTATCGGCTCGCCGTTCTGATCCCTCTCAAATCCCATTACCTTGAAGCATACCGGCTTTCCGACGCGCGTGAGAATTGCTATATCCTTCGTTTCCTCTTTGGGTGAGTATTGGACCTCATCGCGCGGAATTATTCCCTTGATCCGCGCTCCGAGTGAAACGTGGATGTTGAAATCGTGGTCGCAGAGTATCGCAGGCGCTTCAAGCGTTATCTGCTTTTCAAGGGCACGCTCCAGCCCCTTGTAGCTTGACGTCAGCTCGTGATTTTCTACCGTTGATATTAAAGTTCCCTCGGGCGCATATTTTAACATATAGGACTTGCCTCGCTTTTTTGTTTCTCTGCCTAATCATATGCTGCGCCGAGGGAAATTATGAATACTGATATTGCTAAAGCCTAGTCTACCGACAGACCGAAGCTTACCTGTATAGCGTTGTTTACGTGTGTCATCGTGCCTTCATCGAGATGCCCCATCTTCTCCTTCAGGCGTTTTTTGTCTATCGTACGTACCTGTTCAAGGAGGATAACGCTGTCGCGCGCCAGTCCTGCCTCCATACCCGGAATATCTATGTGGGTCGGTAGCTTGGCCTTTCCCATTCTTGAGGTTATAGCCGCTGCTATGACTGTCGGACTGTGCTTATTTCCAACGTCGTTTTGCACTATCAGAACAGGGCGCAGACCTCCTTGCTCACTTCCGACGACCGGGCTGAGGTCGGCGTAATATATATCACCGCGTCTTATGTTCATTTTTCAATTCCAAGAAATCGCTTTCTTCTCCTTTGCTGTTGGCTGTTTTATCCGCTTTTATTTTTGCCTGATAACGGTAGATTTTAAACAGGAAGATTAATCAAATTTTTTAAAAATCTTCCATTTTCAGTTTATGAAAAACGGGGAAAATGGTCATTTGCCAAGATAAATCGGAGAAGATGTCATAATTGCTAATATTTTGTTCTTATTTTTGTAACAAATGCGAATTGTAATGAGTGGCAAAATGTTATAAAATAATCTTATAATTGATTTCGTGTGCGACCTTCGTTGCTCGGCGAAATTCAAAATAATTTAAAACAAAGGAGAACAAACTATGCAGTCATTTCTTGAAAAACTCGATAAGTTTTTCAAAATCAAAGAACGCGGCTCTACCGTAAAGACGGAAATTGTTGCGGGTCTTACGACTTTCTTCGCAATGGCGTATATCGTCGTAACGAACCCCAATCAAGTAGTAGGCTTTATGAATTTTGAGCCTCTGGTGGGCGAAGCTTTTGCTCCCATTTGGAACGCGGTTTACGTTGCTTCTATTCTCGTTGCCGTAATAGGAACATTGCTTTATGCATTCTATGCAAAAATGCCGTTTGCACAGGCTTGCGGAATGGGTCTTAACTCGTTCTTCTTCACTTCATTTATTATTCCAAGCTTGATTTTTGATCCGATTACCGGAGCACCTATAGGAACTAACGGAACCGAAATTTCGCAGTATCAACAGGGTCTGTTTATTATTCTTCTTTCCGGTGTCTTCTTCCTTATTCTTTCGATTACCGGCGCAAGAAAGTATATTGCAAAATCCTTGCCCGACTGTCTCAAAAAGGCAATTCCCGCAGGTATTGGTCTCTTTATTGCGTTTATCGGCTTTAAGAACGTAGGAATAATTGAGGCTAACCAGTTCACCTACGTACAGCTCTTCGACTTCCACGGAGCTATATCCGGTCAGTCGTTCTTCGGTGCTTGGTGCGCAATAGCTCCAGTCGTTCTTGCGCTTCTCGGACTCTTTGCTATCGCAGTTTTGGATAAGCTGAACGTTAAGGGCTCTGTTATCATTACCATCGGCGCGGTTACCGTTCTTTACTATCTCACTACCTGGCAGCTTCCCGATTTTGACTTCGGAAAAATCGGCGAGTCGTTTAGAGACTTCGGTAAAATCGGTTTCCTTGGCGCATTCAAGGGATACGCTGTATTTGCAGGTGGCTTCGCAGCAGTGCTCAACGCGATAGTTCTCGTAGTTACCTTTACTCTCGTTGATATGTTTGATACCATCGGTACTCTTTACGGAACCGCATCTCAGGCTGATATGCTTGATGAAAACGGCGACCCCATCAATATCAACGAATCTATGGCCTGCGATTCGATAGCAACCGCTTCCGGCGCACTCCTTGGAACCTCAACCTGTACTACCTTCGTTGAGTCCGCGGCAGGTGTTGCAGCAGGAGGAAGAACCGGTCTTACCTCTCTCGTTACCGCTGTATGCTTCTTCTTCTGCCTCTTCCTCACGCCCCTTGCAGCGATAGTTCCTTCCTGTGCTACCGCTCCGGCGCTCATTTACGTCGGCGTTCTTATGCTTAAGAACTTCGCTAAGATTGATATGAGTGATATCACCGCAGCCGTTCCCGCGTTCCTTGCGCTCGTAATGATGCCTCTTACTTACTCGATATCCAACGGTATTGCAGTGGGTGCTATAGCTTATACCCTTATCACTCTCGTTCTGGGTAAATTCACCAAGAAGGATATTGTGGTAGCCTGCATCGCGGTGCTCTTCACTCTTCGCTTCTTCTTGATCACTATGTAATTTTCCGGACACGAAGTATCAAGTCTAAAAAAACGAGGCTGAGCCAAAGCTTTTAGTAAGCATTTGGCTCGGCCTTTTGCTATGCGCTTTTCGTAAATCAAAGCCGAATAATCCTTTTCGCATATCGAGGATTTTGCGGTTTTGTTCTGCTTTAGTCTTTCTTGAATTGAAGCGAAGCCTTGAATTCGGTTGGCGTCATACCAACAATACGCTTGAAGACGCGCGAGAAATATTGGGGATTGTCAAAGGCGAGTTGGTCGGAGATCTGCGTAAAATTAAGATTTTCCTCGCGGATCAGCTGCTTTGCTCTTTTTATCTTCATTTTTATAGCATAAGTGGCAAGAGTTTGACCCGTCTGCTCGTGAAACACGCGGCTGAGGTAGCTTTTGCCGTAGCCGATCTGCCGACAAAGATCGCCGATGCGAAAGACCTCGTCCACGTTTTCTTCAATGTAGCGCTTGATGTCTACAACGAGGTGGCTTTCCATGCTTTCCTTGCTAGGAAAAACAGACCCGCGCTTTTTCTCTGCAATGCCGCGTATCAGCAGGATCAATAGCTCCTCTAAATACAGCTTAATTAATTGCTCGCCGCCGATAGCGGCGTGTTCTTTTTTCTTCAGTTTTTTTAGGGTTGGGTCGTTTTTGGGGATCTCAAAGGTTTTTTCCGCCTCGTGCATGATAGAGGAGAGAAAGGGCTTCAGACCTTTCTCCAAAACGGTATGAAAGTGCTCGAAATACGTCATCGCGGGTGAGGAACAATCGAAGGAGATCACAAAGAAATTAGGCGAAGAATTGAGCGCGCGAATGGCGTGAAATTCGTTGGGGCGGTGAAAGATCAGCTCTCCTTGTGTGAGTACTTGCGCGGTATCCTCGCAGCAGATCTCAACCTGTCCCTTGTCAACGTATACAAGCTCCCAGAAATCGTGCCGTTCACCCTCAAATACGAAATTTTTATCAAATTCGTAGTAGTGGATGGTAACGATCTTTGAAACGTTAATAACGCTGGGCAGATTTGTTTTGATATAAGTTGCTTTCATATTTATCCTCGCCAAAAATAATTCGCGCACGAAAATGAATGTATCGCGCAAAAAAATGAATGTTCATTAGGAACATTGTGCGTTACAATTAGTATAGCACACAAAATGAGCAATTGCAAGGAGATATGTTATGAAAAAGGGAATTAATATCTGGTCCTTCCCTCAGGGCACTGTGAGGGAATCCTTGACGCTTGCAAAAGATGCGGGCTTCGAGGGAGTGGAGCTGGCACTCAACGCCACGGGCGAGCTCTCTATGGAATCGACCGAGCAAGAGATCAAAGAGGTAAAAAAGGTTGCCGATGATATGGGACTCGCGCTTTACAGCTTATCCTGCGGGCTCTGTTGGGATTACCGACTGAGTGACGATGACCCAACTATGCGCCTGAGGGCAAAGGATATGATAAAAAAGCAGCTTGAAGCCGCAAAGATCCTTGGCGCGGATACAGTTCTTGTCGTACCCGGTGTTGTAAACGTAGAGTTTTCAAGCCCCGAAAAAAAGGTTGCATACGACGTGGTGTACGACCGCGCGTTGGAAGGACTTAATGAGCTGAAGTCCTATGCCGAGAGCCTTGAGGTCAGCATCGGACTTGAAAACGTATGGAACAAATTTCTGCTTTCCCCTATGGAAATGCGCGATTTCATCGATAAGATCGGCAGCAAGTACGTTGGCAGTTATCTTGACGTTGGTAACACGCTCTATTGCGGCTACCCTGAGGATTGGGTGCGTATCCTGGGCGATCGTATCAAAAAGATTCACTTCAAGGATTACCGTTTGGCGGCAGGCGGACTGCACGGGTTTGTCGATCTGTTGGCAGGCGACGTAAACTATCCTGAGGTGGTAAAGGCGCTCGGAGAAATCGGCTATGACGGCTGGGTGTCGGCGGAAATGATCCCCAATTACAAGCATCACTCAAGCGCGATTATCTATAATACGTCCTATGCAATGGATAGAATTTTAGGGAGGAAATAAATATGTTGAAGGTAGGTCTTATCGGTTGTGGCTTTATGGGCGCCATGCACGCAAATTGCTATAAGAATATAGAGGGCGTTGAGCTCGTAGCTCTCGCTGACCTCCGTCGGGAAAAAGCCGAGGAGCTTAGATCGGGCACGAACGCGACAATCTACGGTGACGGCAAGGAGCTGATTGCTAATGCTGACGTCGACGTTATTGACATCTGCTTGCCCACGTATTTGCACGCCGAATACGCTATGCTTGCTATGGAAAGGGTAAAATACGTATTCGTGGAGAAACCCGTGGCGCTCACTAAGGAAGCGGGCGAAATGATGCTTGCTAAGAGCCGTGAAACGGGCGCAGAGGTACAGGTCGGTCAGGTTATTCGCTTCTGGGACGAGTACGTGGAGCTTAGAAAGATCGTTTTGTCCGGTTCGTTTGGCAAAGTCGTAAACGCCAACTTCCGTCGCATTAGTCCGCGTCCTGAGTGGGGATGGGATAACTGGCTGCTTGACTACGCTCGCTCCGGCGGCGCAGGACAGGATCTCCATATTCACGACGTTGACTACGTGCTCTCGCTCTTTGGAGAGCCTAAGGAGTTCTTCACCGTGAAGAACCTCGCGGGTGAAAAGAATTCCTACGTCAATACCCTGATGAAATACGATGATTTTGTAGTCGGTGTTGAGGGCACGTGGGATCTCCCCTCAACCCATCCATTTGAGGCAACCTTCCGCGTAGTATTCGAAAAGGCTGTCGTGGAAAATGCAGGCGGTAGGTTTATGCTTTACACCGCAAACGGTGTGGAAGAAATCAAGATCGAGAAAAAGGAACTTGCAGGCGAGGCTTATAAAGGCGGTAACGTGTCCGATCTCGGCGGCTACTACAACGAGCTTGTTTATTTCTGCGATAAAGCCGCAAGGAGCGAGAGGATCAAGCAGGCTACGCTTGCTGACGGTGTTTCCTCGCTTGAGTTTGTGTTAAAGGAGCTTGAGTAATGTTAAGAGTAGGAATAGTCGGCTGCGGTAATATTTTCACAATGCATGCAACCTCAATCCATCACCTTGAAAATGCCGCTCTCGTCGGTGTCTGCGATATAAAAAAGGACAGAGCTGATAGGGCGGCGGCAAAATACGGCGTAACGGCGTATTACGATTATAAGGATCTCATCAGCAAGGATAAGATCGACGTAGTACATATCTGCGTACCTCACTATCTGCATCCTGTAATATCAAAATATGCACTTGAGCAGGGTGTAAACGTGCTTTGTGAAAAGCCAATGAGCATTGCTTACGAGGATGCAGTTGCGAATGTCGCGCTTGCCGAGGAAAAGGGATTAAAATACGGAATCATCTTTCAGTGCCGCTTTAATAATACCGCAAGACTCGTCAAGGAAAACCTCGAAAGCGGCAAGCTCGGAAAGGTGTTGTCGGCGTGCGTTGTGCTCACCTGGTGCAAGCCCGATGAGTATTATTCGCTTTCTGACTGGAAGGGCACTTGGGATAAGGAGGGCGGCGGCGTTGTGATCGATCAGGCGATCCACTCACTCGACCTTGCCAACTGGTTTATTGCCGACGAGCCGGTTTCGGTGCAGGCACACCTTGCAAACCGCGGTCACAAGATCATGGAGGTTGACGACACAGGCGAAGGCTTTATCCGCTACAAGAACGGTGCAACGCTCGCGTTCTTTGCGATGAACAACTACGCTTGTGACGAAGCGATCGAGATCCGCCTTTGCTGTGAAAAGGGCAAGGTCTATATGAGCTATGACGACGCGAGAATTGAATTTAACGACGGAACGGTCCTCTCCGTTCGGCAGGAAGCGGGCGACATTCATTACGAAGACGGTAAGGATTACTGGGGCTTCCAGCATATTCGCGAGATCGCAGATTTCTACAATGCTGTAGAAAACGATCGAGAGCCGTTTATCAGCGGCAGGGAAGCGCTCAAGATTCAAAAGCTGATATGTGAGATCTACGAAAAGGGCAGATGGAAATAAATCTGCCATGCGGTGTATGAAACGCACTGTCACGCATAAAGAATTTTGAAGATTATAAAAAGGCTGAGCCAAAGCTTTTAGTAAGCAATTGGCTCAGCCTTTGCTATGCAATTCAAAACCGCGGTTTATATTGTCGCTGTGCTTAGAGCAGTAACGGCTACATAATAATCAGCAGCTGCATAATAATATCATAAAAATAAGAGAGGGGGCCGGCTCAAATTCAAAGAAATGCGCCGGTCCCTTTTTATGCAAAGCTTATTGCTCTGCCCATTTTAAAATTTTATGCGTGCGTCTTTACTTCGTCCTCGTTGTTGCGGAAGAGCATAGAGATGCACCAGATACCCGCAAGAGCAACTGCTACGTAGATAATTCTTGCAAGCAGAGTCGTTATTCCGCCGCTCATCCAGGCAACGATGTCGAACGAAAAGAGTCCGACAGCTCCCCAGTTAAGTGCGCCGACGATAACGAGTATAAGCGCGATCTTATCTATAATCATTTTAAAACCTCGGCTTTTTTATTCTGGACTCAGTCCGTATCTAGTTTGTCGCAAAATACCGGTTGTATTCTCGGAAAATTTTAGGTATTAAAATTTGGAATATTTTCACCGAAGCCGCACCGCAGGGCGTCGAGCGCCTTCTTTTCTATGCGGGAAACGTATGAGCGAGAGATATTTAGGTGCTTTGCGACCTCGCGCTGTGTTTTCGGCTCGTAGCCCATAAGACCGTATCTCAGTATTATTATTTCCTTTTCACGTCCCGACAGTGTCGTTTCCACAAGCTCACGCAGCTTTTCAATATGCATTTTCAGTTCGATGTCCTCGCATACGGTATCCTCCACGCTTATAATATCAAGGTAGGTCAGGGGATTTCCGTCCTTGTCAATATCTATCGTTTCATTAATAGATACTTCTGTCGAGTTCTTTTTTCCCGCTCTGAAAAACATGAGTATTTCATTTTGGACGCATTTTGCGCCGTAGGTCGCAAACCGCGTTCCTTTCTCGCTTTTGAATGAATCTATTGCTTTGATAAGTCCGAGGCTTCCTATTGAAAGGAGCTCATCCTGTGCACCGTACGATGCGTAGTACTTCCTTATTACGTGAGAAACCAGTCTTAAATTGTGCTCTATAAGCTTTGCTCTGGCTGTTCCGTCACCGTCTCGCATTTTTGAAAACAGCTCGCTCTCCTCGGCTTGTGTGAGCGGCGGCGGAAAATTCTGTCCGCTCTCAAGTCCTAAGATCAAGGCGATAAAACGTAAAATTATTGCTTTTATACTTAACATAACAGCCTCCCGAATCAAATATATGATGCGGTGGCTTGTCAACTTTCTCGGTAACGGAGTATTTTATTTTCAGTCGGGGATCTTGAGACTGTAACCGTCCTTCGGATTCATTTCAACTATTGCATAATTAATTATGCTCCTGAATTTTCGGTTCATAACGGAAATATGGGTGCGTATGTTTGAAAGCTCCGGTACTCTCGTCTGTCTGAACGAGTATTTCAGAATTTCCTCTGCCGAGCATGCTGCCGGATGCCGAATTATTAGGTATCTCAGTATCATTGCCTCCGTTTTTGTAAGTGGGAGCGCAGATGATAAATAAGTCGGCGCGGGAAGCATGGCAGACGCGTTCAGCGCGCCGAGACTGTAGTCTCCCGGCGCGGACCTTCCGCTTTTCGCTGCGTAGTTTCTTATATGCTTAAGGATCTCCGCAGCATACGTACCTGTGCCGAAGCATTTGCAAAATATGATTCTGTTTATTACGTCGTTTGAGTCGGTGATCGCAAAAATCGGGATGGCACCGTATGAGCTTAGCTCTGCGGTAAGAATATCCGCATCCGATATCCTTTCGGGTTCCATAACGATAGCTGCTCGATAGCCTGATTTTATTTCGGAGAGTGCCTCATCAGGAGCTATGCCGTACGAGAGCACACCCATATAGTGGAGCATTTCGGAGAGAAGTGATGCATCGCCTTTTGAGCGGTTTATTATTAATATCATTTGGATTCCTTATAAACGGCTGAACCAGCCCGGGTTAAATTTTTATTTTCTTTTCCTTGACATAACGGAATTGTGAGGGTATAATTAAAATAGAATATAAGAAGGACATAATTTATGAAAACTGTATTGATAAACGGGGGATCGCGTGGAATAGGCAGGGCTATGGTAGAGCTTTTTTCCTCGCGCGGATATAAGGTTGCTTTTACTTACAAAAGCTCGCATGATGCGGCATCGGAGCTTTCGTCCTCGACGGGCGCGCTTGCAATACCTGCCGATTCGGCAGTTGAGTCGGAAGTAATTGCCGCTGTCGACAGAGCAGAGCGCGAGCTTGGATCGGTGGACGTTCTTATAAACAATGCCTCAATATCTGCTTTTTCACTTTTCACCGATATCACTCTCGATGATTGGCGCAGCATGTTCGCCGTTAACGTTGACGGAGCGTTTATGTTTTCACGTGCCGTGCTTCCTAAAATGATATCGAAAAAGCAGGGCAGAATAATAAATATTTCATCGATGTGGGGAATCACAGGATCGTCCTGCGAGGTTCACTATTCGACTACCAAGGCGGCGATTATCGGTATGACGAAGGCGCTGGCAAAGGAAGTTGGCCCGTCGGGTATAACCGTGAACTGTATTGCGCCCGGCGTCGTTAATACCGAGATGAACTCCGCCCTCACTGCTGAAGATATGGATGCACTTTGCGCTGAAACTCCGCTTGGAAGGATATCCGAGCCGTCTGAGGTAGCTGAGGCAGCATTCTTCCTTGCCGGTGACGGTGCCGCATTCATAACCGGAGAGGTTCTGAACGTAAACGGCGGGTTTTTGATTTAAATTTTAAAAAACAATTAAATATTTCAAAATCTATTGCATTTTGAGGATAGATTTGGTATAATATTAACGTTGTACTGAATATTCCATATGTCGGACGGAGTCATACCAGCCGGGGAGGTAGCGGCGCCTTGTACCTGAAATCCGCTATAGCAGGGGTCAGTTCCCCTCCAGAGGGCTGTCTTTGTGTAGTCTGCGCCGTCTTTGTTTGTGTTGAAGGATTGGTCTTACGCAATTCGAGGCTGTGAACCATGTCAGGTGGGGAACCAAGCAGCATTAAGCGGTTTATCGGATGTGCCGTAAGGACGCCTGTCCGGAGCAAACGGGGCGGCTACCGTATGTAAGGATATTTTCGACGGAGGGGTGTATGGCTCTTTCCGACATATGGAACAAATCGCGTATGCGGAGATTTTCGCCTACGCTTTTTTACTAATTTTTGAGCAGGAGGTAAGCATGGCAGATTATAAAGCGCTCTATAGAAAATGGCGCCCGGTCGACTTTGACGACGTATGCGGTCAAAAGGGAATAACCGATATTCTTAAATACGAGGTCGATAACGGTAAGATATCCCACGCATATCTTTTCTGCGGTTCGCGCGGAACCGGAAAGACCAGCTGCGCGAAGATACTCGCGAAGGCTGTAAACTGTACCGACCCGCAAAACGGCAACCCCTGTAACAGATGCGAGGCTTGCCGCTCTATTGATTCCGGCGTAGCGACAGACGTTATAGAAAT
>JAZRUS010000047.1:0-4325 GCA_045652665.1 Eubacteriales bacterium
TTTGTGCCGGAACTATACCTCCCGATGGGGCGAGGTGGATGTCATCGCCCGACTGGGACGCTATCTGGTGTTTGCCGAGGTAAAGACCCGGGGCTCCGAAGCTCATTCCGCCGCCGTGCACGTTGGGGCAGGAGATGTTGACCTCGAACCACCCGATATCGGACTGAGTGTCAAGCTTAGCAACGGTTTCTACGTATTCTCTTTCAGAGAAGCCGGAAACGTTTGCCATAACAGGCTTGTTAAATACCGCTCTGAGCTTGGGGAGCTCTTCTGATATTACCTTATCAACGCCGGGATTCTGGAGACCCACCGCGTTAAGCATTCCCGAGGGGCATTCCGCGATTCTCGGAGTAGCGTTTCCGAATCTTGGCTCGAGGGTCGTTCCCTTGAATGAGAGTGAGCCGAGAATGTTTATATCGTAAAGCTCGGCGAATTCATATCCGAAGCCGTACGTACCGCTCGCGGGGATCAGGGGATTATCAAGCTCAATTCCGCAAAGAGTTGTTTTTAAGCTTACCATATTATCTCCTCCTTTACGAGCACCGGGCCGTCGCGGCATATGCGCTTGCTGCCGTACTTGGTCTTGCAGCTGCATCCCATGCAGGCGCCGAAGCCGCAACCCATTCTTTCCTCAAAGCTGAACTGACCCGAGGTTTTTGTTTTTTCGTATATAGCCTTCAGCATAGGCTCGGGACCGCACGTATAGAAGTAGGTATACTCTACATCGGTCATAGCGTCGGTAACAAATCCGCGAACGCCCTCAGTGCCGTCAGCGGTCGCAACTATCACACGCGCACCGAGTGTTTCGAATTCCGCCTTATAGAATACCTCGTCTCTAGATCCGAAGCCGAGTATCACAACCGGCTTTTTACCCTCCTCGATAAGCTTGCGCGCAAGCATATACATTGGGGGGACTCCCGCGCCTCCTCCAAGAAGCAGGGGCGTATCTCCCGAGACCGATGTATCGTATCCGTTTCCGAGACCGGAAAGCACGTCGACTGATGTGCCGACGGGCATCCGTGCCATTTCTTCCGTGCCCTCTCCGACCGCCTTGAATATCAGAGTAAGCTCTCCGTTCTTTGCTTCGCAGACCGAGATCGGCCTGCGAAGATAGAATCCCGAAAGCTTGATATTAACGAACTGACCGGGGGCGGTGATATCCGAGACGTCACCTGTAAGAACCCACCTGTAGGTGTTCTTAGCTATCTTTTCGTTTGATTTCAGATTCAAAAATACGGTTTTCATATCAGCTGTCTATAGTAGAGATCGTGATTGTGATATCCTCAAGCACGTCGAGCAGAACTCTGACCGTGTCAAGCGAGGTGAACATAGTTGTGTTTGTCTCAACCGCAAGCGTACGGATCTCGTGTCCGTCCTTCTGCTGGTCTGCCGAGGAAATGTCGCTGGTGTTGATAACGTAAGCGACGTGGCCGGCTCTAAGCGAGTCTGCAATATCCTCCGAGCCGGAGCTGATCTTCTGCTTGACTCTGGTCTTTATTCCGTGCGTCTTAAGGAAGCGCGCGGTTCCCTCGGTTGCTTCGATGTTGAAGCCGAGGTTATAGAAGCGGCGTATGAGAGGGAGCGCCTCCTCCTTGTCAGCGTCCGCAATAGTCGCAAGCACTGTGCCGTAGTTCTGTACGTTCATTCCGGATGCCTGAAGTGCCTTGTAGAATGCGCGGTTGAGGTCATCGTCGTATCCGATCGCCTCACCGGTGGATTTCATCTCGGGAGAAAGATATGCGTCTATGCCGTTTATCTTTTTATAGGAGAATACCGGAACCTTGCAGTACCAGCGCTTCTTTTCCTCGGGATATATGTTGAATATTCCGAGTTCTTTAAGCGTTGAGCCCATTATTACCTCGGTTGCAATGTCTGCAAGTGAGTAGCCGGTAGACTTGGAAAGGAAGGGAACGGTTCTTGAGGAGCGTGGGTTGACCTCAATGATATATACGTCTTCCTTATCGTCTACGATAAACTGAATGTTGAACAGACCTATAATTCCTATTCCGAGACCGAGCTGCTTCGAGTAGGTGAGTATCTTGCCCTTTACCTTGTCCGAGATGGAGAAGGAGGGGTAAACGCTTATTGAGTCACCGGAGTGGATACCTGTGCGCTCAACGAGCTCCATGATTCCCGCAACAAATACGTCGTGACCGTCGCAGATCGCATCGACCTCAACCTCTTTACCCTGAATGTAGTGGTCAACGAGAACGGGCTTGTCCTCATCGATCTCAACCGCAGTACGTAGGTAGTGACGCAGCTGATCCTCGTTGCCGACGAGCTGCATTGCGCGTCCGCCGAGAACGAAGCTCGGACGAACGAGAACGGGATATCCGATCTCCTTTGCGACTCTTACGCCGTCCTCGATCTTGGTGACCGCCTGACCCTTAGGCTGAGGAATTGCAAGTTCTTCAAGTATCTTTTCAAATGCGTCGCGGTTTTCTGCTCTTTCGATCGCATCGCAGTCGGTTCCGATTATTTTTACTCCGCGAGCCGCAAGAGGTGCCGCAAGGTTTATTGCGGTCTGGCCGCCGAGAGATGCAATAACTCCGTCCGGCTTCTCAAACTCGATAACGTTCATAACGTCCTCTACGGTGAGCGGCTCGAAGTAGAGCTTGTCCGCAGTCGTGTAGTCCGTAGATACCGTTTCGGGGTTGTTGTTGATGATGATAGATTCATATCCGAGGCGGCGAATGGTGTTTACCGCGTGAACCGTTGAGTAATCGAACTCGACGCCCTGACCGATTCTTATAGGACCTGCGCCGAGAACCACGACCTTCTTCTTGTTTGTGAGTCTCGACTGGTTCTCTCCGGTGTACGATGAATAGAAGTAGGGAATATACGCTCCGACGTGCGCGGTATCAACCATGCGGTAGAAGGGAATGATTCCGGCTTCGTGTCTGATCCTTGAGACCTCGAGCTCGGTCATATTCCAAAGGCGGCCGATCATTCTGTCGCAGAAGCCCATAACCTTTGCTTGGGCAAGGAGCTTCGTATCACCGACGGATGAGGCAAGAGCCTTTTCCATATCGCATATTTTCTTGACCGACTCAAGGAAGTAGGGGGTGATCTTAGTGATCTCGTGAAGTTCTGCGACGGTATGTCCGTTTCGGATAAGCTCTGCTACGGCAAAGATGTTATCGTCGTGGAATTCCTTTATATATTCAAGCGTTTTTGCATCCCCGAGGTTTTCAAACTTAGGCATAGAGAAGTGATAAACTCCGGTCTCAAGAGAGCGAACGGATTTAAGCAGGCACTCCTCAAGGTTTGCGCCAATGCTCATGCATTCTCCGGTTGCCTTCATCTGAGTTCCGAGCTTGTTCGGAACGGTAGTGAACTTATCGAAGGGGAAACGCGGGAACTTAGCGACTACGTAGTCGAGGGCGGGCTCAAATGAAGCCTTAGTTCCCGCAACCTCGATCTCGTCGAGAGTCATACCTACAGCGATCTTCGCGGTAACTCTTGCAATGGGATATCCGCTTGCCTTAGATGCGAGCGCTGAGCTTCTTGAAACTCTGGGATTGACCTCGATGAGGTAGTACTCCGATGAATTGGGATTAAGCGCGAACTGAACGTTACATCCGCCTTCTATCTTGAGCTCGCGGATAAGCTTTATCGCGCTGTCGTTAAGCATTTTAAGGTCATGATCGTTGAGCGTCATAATAGGGGCAACGACCAGGCTGTCGCCGGTATGAACACCAACGGGGTCGATGTTTTCCATTCCGCATATAGTTATGGCGTTGTCGCTTCCGTCGCGCATAACCTCAAATTCGATCTCCTTGTAGCCCTTTACGCTCTTCTCTACAAGAACCTGGTGGACGGGAGATGCGGTGAGCGCACCGACTGCGAGCAGGCGAAGCTCCTCCTCGTTGTATGCAAATCCGCCGCCTGTTCCGCCGAGAGTAAACGCGGGGCGAAGAACTACGGGATAACCGATCTTCGCAGCTGCAGCAACAGCCTCCTCGAGAGTGTTAGCAATATCTGAGGGGATAACGGGCTCGCCGATAGATTCGCAAAGCTCCTTAAAGAGCTCTCTGTCCTCCGCTCTCTCGATACTCTCGCTTGACGTTCCGAGAAGCTCAACGCCGTTCTCCTTCAGTATGCCCTTCTTCTCAAGAAGCATAGCCATATTAAGACCGGTCTGTCCGCCTATTCCGGGAACGATCGCATCGGGTCGCTCGTATCTGATGATCTTAGCAATGTATTCAAGTGTCAGCGGCTCCATGTAAACCTTGTCGGCTATCGTGGTGTCAGTCATGATCGTCGCGGGGTTGGAGTTTACGAGTATTACCTCATAGCCCTCCTCCTTGAGCGCAAGGCATGCC
>JAZRUS010000048.1:0-11777 GCA_045652665.1 Eubacteriales bacterium
AAGGGGTCTGCCTGCAAGCTCATACTTATAGACCTTGTAGTTTTCGAATGTTTTAAAGTTTTCTACCATGTTTTTTCTCCTTTTCTTTTCGTTTCTTTTTCGGAGAGCGAACATAGCACTTAGATAAACGCTTGCCGTCAAGCGCTTATTTAACTGCTACTTCCGCCCATCCTTTGTCTTTGTGTCGCCCTTATTGCGAGGGGCGCGTCGCTTTAAAAGAGGTCGTCCCAAATTCGCATTTGAGACGACCGCAAGCTTGAAAGTAACTATTACTTTCTGAGTCCGAGTCTCTTAATTACTGCTCTGTATCTTTCGATATCCTTCTTAGCAAGGTAGTTAAGGAGCTGCTTTCTGTGACCGACCATCTTGGACAGACCTCTCTGAGAGTGGAAGTCCTTGGGGTTCTTCTTCATGTGCTCGGTGAGGGAGTTGATTCTATCGGTAAGGATAGCAACCTGAACCTCAGGCGAACCGGTGTCTCTCTCATTGATCTTGTACTCTTCAATGATGGCGGTTTTGGTTTCCTTGGAAATCATTTTTCTTCACCTTTCTTATTTTATTCTCCTGTACCCCGGTACAGTGCGGGTGAAAAGCGCAGGCTACGCAAGGATCATATCCAAACGGAGCGGGGCCATACACTGTACTGCGGCATAGGCCATCATGTATTATAACACATAATTTCTTAAAAGTAAAGAGTTTTCAGAAATATTTTTAGGCGTTTTTTCCTTCTTCAAAAAATCACGCACACTCTCACGCCTTTGCGCTTTTCTCAACAAGGAAGAAATACGGTGAGGTCGGGGAATTCAGTATATGAAATTCCGACGGACAGATGCGGAAGCGGCTGGTGGTCTTGAAATACTCACGGAGCATGTCCCCTTCTAGCGCGCCCTCCTCGTGCCCCGGATAGATCGCAATGATGAGGACGCCGTCGGGCAGGAGCATCTCTATAGCCGCCTCAACTGCGGGCATCGTAGTCTCGCGCATCGTGGTGACGCCCTTCTTGCCGCTTCTCGGTAGATATCCGAGATTGAACATCCCCGCCTTTATCGGCTCCTTGACAAACTCACGCACTCTGTGATGCGAGGCGCAGATCAAGGTGTAGTTTTCCGGCGCGCACTCTGAGGTCAGCTTAGCACGGGTCGCCTCAATCGCCTCGTCCTGTATGTCGAAGGCATATACTCTGCCCTTTTCTCCAACCGTCTTTGAAAGAAAGAGAGTGTCGTTTCCGTTACCCATTGTGAAGTCCACCGCTACCTCTCCCTCTCCGAGGTGCTGTAGTATAAAGTGCTTATGAAGCTCTATAAGATCAACCATTTTTTATCTCCTCAAGCTCCGCTGACGGACGGACGAAGGCGGTATAATTTGTTCTGTAGGTTACAAATCCCGGCTTCGAGCCCTGTGGTTTTTTAAGGTTCTTTACTCTCGTATAATCCACCGCAACGAGATCCCCCGTTGCCTTCGAATAGTATGCGGCGAGTGCCGCCGCCTCTGTATAATCGCGCTCGCTCGGCTCATCACCGTCGGTCACCATTATAACGTGAGAGCCCGGGATATCCTTGGTATGGAACCAAATATCGTCCTTCTCCGCAATGCGGAAGCTTAATTCATCGTTCTGTATATTGTTTCTGCCGACAAGGAGAGGATATCCGCCGCTCGTTTTGAACTGCATCGGGCGAAGCTTTACCTGCCTTTGCGGCTTATATCCCCTGAGCTTCGCGGAATAGCCTGAGCGATATAGCTCGTCTCGGATATCAACGAGATCCTGCTCACATTCCGCACGGTCCAGAAACGCTCTGACGCTCTCAAGGTAAATCAGCTCGCGCTCCCATATTTCGATCTGCTCGGCAAGAACGGTTTTTGCCGTCTTGCACTTGTTGTAGAGCTTGTACAGCTTCTGCGCGTTGCGTGACGGGTCAAGTCTTGAGTCGAGAGGTATCTCTATCTCCGGACAGCTCTCATCGTAATAATCCACGGTACGGAAGGAGGTCATTCCCCGCTCAAGTCGGTATATGTTTGCGGTAATGAGATCCGCGTGCCTTTTATACTGCTCTCCACGCTCGCTTTCAAGCAGAGCTTCCCTTTGTATCGCAAGCTTGCGCTCGGTTCGGCTGACCGCATTCTGAAGCAGAGTTACAAGGTCGTGGGCTCGCTGGTGGATTCGCTCAAGCCTGTCCTTTTCGGCGAAATAGCTGTCAAATAGCTCGCGAAGGCTGCCGTAATGCACCACCCCCTCATCACCGAGGTAGGATATGTTCATATAGGAATAGTCTATCGGCTTGCCGCTTTTGTCGATAACCGCAGTAGGAGTATAGTTTTCGGTAATGAGAAGCTGCTGCCACTCCAGAAATACGGTATAGAACCTTTCGGCGTCTATTTTCTCGATCGGAACGTCTATGCCGCCGCTCGCACGGTAGACAAGCTCGTGCGCTATCTGCGTAGCAATTCCCGACCAAGTGCCGGTGATAAATTTCTCTCCCGTTCTCTCTGAGGGGAAACGACTGAGCCTGTCAAAAAATACATCCTTATCGATAGCGAGCGGATCAAGCTTTATCTGCTTCTCGGGTATCTGATATTTGAGTCCAGGAAGCACCTGACGGACGGTGCTGGCGGCAAAGTCTATGATCTTCATTGCGGTCAGAACCCTGTCCTCCGCATCAAGCACGATGAAGTTTGCATACTTACCCATTATTTCGCAAATAAGCTTTTTTTCGGTGGGAAATCCCATCTCGTCATAGCAGGAGACCGTAAATTCGGCAATTCTGTCAAAATCTATCTGACGAACCGAGGTTATTCTTCCGCCCGTCAGATGCTTACGCAAGAACATACAGAGCATCGGTGCTTTCAGCGGATTTTCCTTTACTGCATCGGAAAGCTGGAGCCTTGGCGCATTAGGTCCGACATTAAAAACAAGGCGGCGCGAAAGCCTGCCGGAATGAATCACAAGATCGATCTCATCGTTCCTTGGCTGTAGCACCTTTTCTATCTTTGCATCGGCAAACTCGCGCCTGTATTCAGTTAACACAGCGCGCATCATGCAAGCATCAAATGCCATGTATATCTCCTTTCCGTCTTATATCAAGCAGTTAAAATTAATCCTGCAAACGCAACCGAGGATCTCAGGAAAAAGGAGAACCTCGGTTTTGCAGATAAAAGCTATGAAACAGTACTATTGTAGCACAAACACAAAATTTAGTCAATAAGGATTAATATAAATCCGCACTCTCTCAGTAATCACGCGGAGTGAAGAGAAAAAATTGCGCAGGCAGACTTACGTCGATGAATTTTGTCCCGACGGGTACAAGGCTACACGGGCGATCACCGTGCCGTATTTCAGCATAACGGAAAAACCGTTAAAAAGCTCAGCCACGCCCCCACGCTCTCCAAGCTCTGCAACCGAGGCTGCAATTGCTCCCATAAGGCGAGAGGTATGAGCTCCCGCGTGTCCGTCGTACACCGTGATCTCGCCGTCGCTACCGTATAGCACGACGGCTGTGGCTGCACCGGAATCGGTCACAGCAAGACGCGCAAGGAGCGAAGGATCAAAATCCGCGGCACGCTGAGCGCGAACGACACGCACACGCTCACCAACGAAAACGTCGCTATATTCAAGCTCGCACCCGGCAAGAATTGCGGTGTTTGTATATAATTGTTTGCATTTTGCCACTGAAAATTCAAACCAGCCCGTACCCGTGCAAATTATTTTTAAAAATCCTTTCGGGGTATCAAAGAGGATCTCATCAAGTGGCAGACCGCGACTTAAAGTAAGATGCGCCGCCGAGCAAGCCGCGGCGACCAGATGGTCTGCCGGAGGTCTTTCAGATGCGGGAAGATACGCAGTATAGAAATCCGCGCAAAGCGACGGAAGCAAGATCACAGAGTCATTCGTAGCCGGTGTATATGGCTGTGGCTCTGAGGTATGAGAAAAAAGAAGCACATCCTCACCGAGAAGATTAAAAACAAAAGGCGTCATTTCACATTCAATGCCTCCCATAGCAGAATATGAAACACGCCTTTATTTTGCGACAAAACGCATTAGTTCCAGTCTGTTATTCTCAACCCGTCCCTCAACGACTGCACAAAGCAATTCCTTGAGCGCGTCTCCTATCTCTCTGCCGCGGTATCCGATTTCTATCAGATCGTTGCCGCTTATTTTAAGATCGGATATGCGATAGCATGCCCCGTCTGCGGCGAGCCTCTCAGGAACAGAGATCAACTCCGACGGTAATCCCCTAAGAATTACGGCAAGCTGAAGAACCGCCCGTGAGGCATCCACCCCGCAACGCGCGAGCAGGCGGTGCACGTCGCGCTCGGTTTCAATGCGCGAATCAATATTTTCAAGCACACAGACACCGAAATTCAAGTGCTCATTATCACATCTCAAACTTTGCATTGCAGATTTAAAAAGCGAAGCGTCTGCTAACAGAGAAAGCTCCCGAATATTACCGTTCGAGCAGTTGAAGGGCTCCTCAGATGGCAACCTAGCTTCTGAAAGCTCTGGTATCACTACGGAAATAACGTCAAGAAACTCGGAGAGTATCCTATATGCCGCAACACCGCTTATAAGCTTCTTCCACTCAGTATAGATACGTTCACGCGAGACCCGTGTCATTAGATGAGCCGTTTTACGAATAGCCAGCGCGGTATCCCTCTCTATCGCAAAATCCAACGTTGCCGCAAAGCGGAGCGCACGGAGAATGCGCAGGGCATCCTCGGTAAAACGACGCTCTGGATCACCGACCGCACGAATGATACGGCGCGACAGATCTCCGACACCGTCAAATCGGTCTGTTAGTCCGTCGCTCGGATTGTAGCACATCGCGTTTACAGTAAAATCACGGCGGGAAAGATCCTCATCAAGCCGCCAGGTAAACGAAACCGAATCGGGATGGCGGTTATCGGTGTATTCGCCGTCCACCCGATAAGTTGTTACTTCATAAGACTCGGAATTAATAATGACGGTGAGCGTACCGTGCTTAATACCGGTATCCACAGTACGCACGTCGGCAAATATTTCGCGGAGCTCATCCGGGGTGGCATCGGTGGTTATATCATAGTCGTTCGGCGTCTTACCGAGCAGACTGTCACGCACGCATCCGCCAACGATATCTCCGCGATGACCGTGAGAATTAAGACGCGATAGGATAAATATTACGTTTTCCGGCAAGTGCATAGATCTCCCCCCTTCCCTTCTAATATATAATATTGTACCACGATTTTTGTAATTTGTAAATGCCCGAGCGCTATTTTCTTACCACACAAAAATAACCAAAATGTTTCAAAAAAGATTTCAAAAAATATTTTCTAAAACCTCTTGACAAACCGATGAGCTTCTGTTATAATATAATCCGTCACGAATGCTGGTGTGGCTCAATGGCAGAGCAGCTGATTTGTAATCAGCAGGTTGATGGTTCGACTCCGTTCACCAGCTCCATTGAATATTATTTGGGGGAATTCCCGAGCGGCCAAAGGGGGCAGACTGTAAATCTGTTGTCACTGACTTCGCTGGTCCGAATCCAGCTTCCCCCACCAAATAAAAAGCTACCGACCTTCACGGTCGGTAGCTTTTTATTTGCGAGGAGTGCTCGTTCGGTCAGGCACTTGCACTGCAAGTGCGCTGGTTCGCATACTCCGCGATAACGCGTCAAGCTCGCTTGTAAGCGATGAGCGTGAGTATCTTCGCTTCGCGAATATCCGGCTTCAATCCTTCACGGTCGGTATCTTTTACGCGTCCTTCATTCGCCTATATTTTTTAGGGGTCATACCGGTGTGCTTTTTAAAAAGCTTAGAGAAATACGCATAGCTCCCGATCCCAACCATCTCCGCTATTTCAGCAATGGTTTTTTCGCCCGAATTAAGAAGCGACTTTGCTTTTTTTATACGCCTTTCCGTCACATATTCATTCGGGGTCATACCGAAATAGCTGTGAAAGCTCTCGTAAAGCCTGTTTTTGGAAATAAAGAACGTCTTGCAAATCTCCTCAACCGAAAGTTCCCCTGAAAGGTTATTTTCCACATGCTCTGTAATTCCGTTCATAAGCTCTCCGTGGTTTATCTCTATCGCATGCTCAAAGAGAATAGTGGTCACCAGACGTAAAAGACTTGAACGCTCAGCCTCGGACAGAAAGACTGTTTCATTGTATTTTCTTTTGGTTAACTCCTCGTCAAGACCCCATGAGCAAAGCTTTTCGAGAGTTTTCCCGTCGGGCTCCTCGGCTGCCCTTATTCCGCCCA
The DNA here is from genome assembly GCA_045652665.1 of Eubacteriales bacterium. Classification (GTDB taxonomy): domain Bacteria; phylum Bacillota; class Clostridia; order Oscillospirales; family CAG-272; genus UBA1740. The sequence continues at coordinate 6,231 of JAZRUS010000048.1, forward strand.
GAAGTATGTATCCCGCCGTAATCCCGTTCTTTATTATCGGTACGCTGGTGTCGAAAAGTCCCGCATGGCATATATGAGAAAACGGACGCCTGCCTTCCTTTGCCGCCCCCAGCATTACACTGTCGCATTTTTTACAGTTTTCAGCTCCTGTCAGCGTGCTTTGCACCAGCGCACATAAGCTGTGTTGCTTGTTTTTGTTGGTATAAAGTCTATTAAAATTATTGTCAACAATAGACATCGCCACGCCCGTCAGCGTACAAATATCGTCAACTATTTCCTTGAGTCTTTCGGTATTATAGCTTATCGTCATAACGTCACCTAAAAATCTTTATTGATAATAGGATACTACAAAACTCAAAAAAAGTCAACCTTTTTCCTAGCGCGGGAAGATTTTGCATATTTATAGGAAAAAAGGGTATTTAAATATTTTCTGAAAAGAGTTATAATGGTTTTGTAAAGAATAAAACAAAAAATACAAAAGGAGTTTCACAATGAAAAAGGGCATAAACATCTGGTCCTTCCCCAAGGGAACGGTAAAAGACACACTTACGCTCGCAAAGTCAGCCGGCTTTGAAGGCGTGGAGCTGGCAATCAACGCAGAGGGCGAGCTGTCAATGAATTCTACTGAAAAGGAGCTTAAGGAGATCCGCAATCTTGCGGAAGACATGGATCTTAAGCTTTACAGTCTTGGAAGCGGTCTTTGTTGGACTTATCTTTTGAGCGACGACGACCCCGCAATGCGCGTTAAAGCCAAGGATATGATCAAAAAGCAGTTGGATTCGGCTAAAATACTTGGAGCTGATACTATCTTGGTAATTCCGGGAGTTGTCAGCGCGAGATTCGTGCCCGGAAAAAAGGTTGCATACGACGTTGTTTATGAAAGAGCGCTCGAGGGCTTGAATGAACTCAAGAGTTACGCTGAAAGTGTACAGGTAAGCATCGCTCTTGAGAACGTATGGAACAAGTTTTTACTTTCTCCTATGGAAATGCGCGACTTTATTGATAAGATCGACAGCGATTACGTAGGAAGCTATTTCGACGTCGGCAACACCATGCTTTACAGCCATCCCGAGGACTGGGTACGTATTTTAAATAAGCGTATCAAAAAGGTCCATTTCAAGGATTTCAGAACGGCAGCAGGCGGCCCGCACGGATTCGTAGATCTCCTTGCAGGAGACGTAGATTATCCCGAGGTAATGAAGGCTCTTGGAGAGATCGGATACGACGATTGGGTTTCCGGAGAAATGACGCCCAACTACAAGTATCATACGGATGCAATTATATACAACACTTCTTACTCAATGGATAGAATTTTAGGGAGGAAATGATAATGTTAAAGGTAGGCTTGATAGGTTGCGGATTTATGGGAGCTACGCACGCCAGATGTTATAAGAACATTGAGGGTGTGGAGATTGTAGCGGTAGCAGACATTCGTAAGGAAAAAGCAGAGGAAGCGGCAGCCGATACCAATGCGGTTATTTACGGCGACGGTATGGATCTGATCGCAAACGCTGACGTAGATGTTATAGATATCTGCTTGCCCACTTATTTGCACAAAGAATACGCACTGAAGGCAATGGAAAAGGTTAAATATCTCTTCGTGGAGAAGCCCGTTGTACTGACCGCGGAGGAAGGAAAGGCACTTATCGAAAAGAGCAAGGAAACCGGTTGTCAGGTGCAGGTAGGTCACGTCGTTCGCTTTAAGGATGATTACATAGAGCTTAAAAAGTACGTCGACAACGGTACATACGGTAAAGTAATCAATGCAAGCTTCCGCCGTTTAAGCTCCCGTCCGGGTTGGGGCTGGAACAACTGGCTGCTCGATCATACGCTTTCGGGCGGTGCAGGACAGGACCTTCATATTCACGACATCGATTACGTGTTATCCATATTCGGCACTCCCAAGAATTTCTATTCCGTAAAGAACTCTCTGGGTGAGCAGAACTCTTACGTAAATACGCTTCTTCAATACGATGACTTTGCAGTCGGCGTTGAGGGCACCTGGGATCTTCCCTCCAGCTATTCATTCTCTTCTTACTTCCGCGTAGTCTTTGAAAAGGCGGTCGTAGAGGACGTGTGCGGCAAGCTTATGCTCTACACAAACGAAGGCGCAAGCGAAATCGTAATAGAGAAAAAAGCAAATATCGGAGCTGTAGCCGGTGGCAACCTCTCTAATATTGCCGGACATTATAATGAGATCGCATATTTCTGCGAGAGGGCAAAAGCAGGCGAAAAGATTGAAAAAGCGAAGCTCTGCGATGGCGTTTCCTCTGTTGAATTTATAGTCAAAGAGCTTAATTTTAACGCTTAAATTTTGAATAGTTACTTTTTTAGCGTGTTATCTCTGACAGATAACACGCTAAAATTATACTTTTGCTTTAGCTAAATATTTTCCGCTTCATTCATCCCCATATTTTTTGAGAACTTTGACTTCAACCGCAACCAAATTACGTATAAATCTACTACAGTTGCTGTATAATTAAGTAGTTAATGTTTATTTTTTACCATTTCCCGTGCTTATTTGAGTTATTATTTTCGCTTCGTTGCATTTTATCGTAACGTCAGACAAGTATAAAATTAAATACTCATTATTTTCTACGCCGTAACTACACGTTAAGAAATGAACAAAGATGTAAGAAAATAGTATTGACAATCTTTTGTTTTTGTGTTATAATTCACTAGTAATATTTAGGGGTATCGCCAAGCCGGAGCCATTTGACTTTGACTCCTTTATTCGTAAGTTCGCATAGCGCGAATGCGCTATCTTGCGTAATGCGGAGCAAACACTCTCCCTCGCACTTCGGGGAACGCTTTGCAGGCAGCAGACCCCGCATAGCAATATCTTGCGTCCTGCAAGAACATAATTTAATACTTAGGGGTATCGCCAAGCGGTAAGGCAAAGGACTTTGACTCCTTTATTCGTAAGTTCGAATCTTGCTACCCCTGCCAAAAAATCTCGCTTTTCAAGGCGAGATTTTTATATTTAAGAAATTTCTCCGTCCTCTTTTTGCAACAATAATCTCAAGTGCAATTTGCGAGTTTTTTGCAAAAATTTTCTTTTTGCGAGAAAACATTACCGAAAGGTCTTGAATTTAGTGCGTTATTATGCTAAAATCTATGTATTATTTAAACATTAAGTTAGTACTAGTAATTAACGTGCGCTAAAATACATCCCCGAAATCCGGATATTCAAAATCAAGTGCCGCAGGAAGTTTCCAAGGCATAAAAGCCGAACCGACGGGTAAACATGGAGAATTATTAATGAAAACAGTAATTAAAATCGGAACATCTACGCTCACGTATCAAAACGGATGCGTTAACATTCGCAGAATAGAATCGCTCTGCAAGATAGTAAGTGATCTTATGAACGCGGGGCATCAGGTGATCCTCGTCTCCTCCGGTGCTATCGGAATGGGCGTCGGAAAGCTCAATCTGAAGGAGCGCCCGAAGGATATAGCGGGAAAGCAGGCAGCAGCCGCAGTGGGTCAGTGCGAGCTTATGTACATATACGACAAGGAATTCGGACAGCATAACCGCACGGTGGCTCAGATACTTCTCACAGCACCCGACCTCAAATGCGCGGACAGACATGAAAAGTTTGAAAACACGGTATCACGCCTACTTGAATTCGGCGTACTGCCCATAGTTAACGAAAACGACACTGTCGCAACCGAGGAGATAGAATTCGGAGATAACGATACTCTTGCCGCGCTTGTGGCAGAGGGCGTCGGCGCAGACCTTTTGGTGCTTCTCTCGGATATCGACGGCCTCTATACAGGAGATCCGAGAAAGGACAGCAATGCGACCTTTATCCCCGAGGTGCGCGAGCTTACGCCCGAGATCGAGGCACTTGGCGGAGGCGTCGGCTCCGGTCTAGGAACGGGCGGAATGATGACCAAGCTCCGCGCGGCAAGGATCGCCACCGAGGCAGGATGCGATATGATAATCGCAAACGGAGCATATCCCGAATTGCTCTATAAGATAGCCGACGGTGAACCTGTCGGAACAAAATTTTATGCAAAGAGATGATAGCGTGAAATAGCCGATATCTAATCAAAGCAGAAGTTAATCACGCCATCGAATTTTTGCGATTTGGAGCCTTAGTCCAAATCGTCGCAAAGCGAATACAAAAATTCATTATAAATTTGTGCAGTCGCCGAGTGGCGACGGAATGGAAGCATAGCGTGAAATAACCGATATCTAATCAAAGCAGACGTTAATCACGCCATCGAATTTTTGCGATTTGGAGCCTTAGTCCAAATCGTCGCAAAGCGAATACAAAAATTCATTATAAATTTGTGCGGTCGCCGAGTGGCGACGGAATGGAGGATTATTATGACCTCAACTCAGAAAATACTTGTTACAGCCAAGCAGACAGTGCGTGAGCTCCGCGGCACGAAGGATGAAAAGATAAACGAAGCTCTCCTAAAAATGGCGAATGAGCTCGAAAAACAAAGCGAGAAAATACTCAAAATGAACACAATCGACGTCGAGGCGGCGAAGGACAGGATCTCGCCCGTCATGATCGACCGACTTCGCCTTACCGAGGCAAGAATAACTGCTATGGCAGACGGAATACGCGAGATAACAAAGCTCCCCTCTCCGCTCGGCAAGCTCTTGCGGCGTGTTGAACGTCCGAACGGTCTTGTAATAGACAAGATCTCGGTGGCAATGGGAGTTATCGCGATCATATACGAAAGCCGACCGAACGTTACCTCGGATGCGGCTGCGCTTGCCCTCAAGAGCGGAAACGTCTGTATACTCAGGGGCGGCAAGGAAGCGTATAACTCTGCTCGCGCGATAGTCGACGCGCTTGAGGACGGACTTGCAGAAGCGGGGCTTCCGAGATCTGCGGTTCAGCTTATCTCCGATACAACACGCGAGAGCGCAAACGAGCTGATGCGCGCAAACGGCTACGTTGATCTGCTTATACCCAGGGGCGGTAAGGGACTGATTTCCGCCTGCGTTCAGAACGCAACTGTGCCCTGCCTTGAGACGGGAACGGGAATATGCCACGTTTACGTTGACAGCGCGGCAGATCTTGACAAAGCAATAAAAATAATTGAAAACGCAAAGACCTCGCGCCCATCGGTCTGCAATGCGGCCGAGGTATGCCTCGTGCACAGAGATATTGCGAAAAAATTCCTGCCGATGCTTAGAGAAAAGCTCGTGGACTTAAGAGCCGACGCTCCCGTAGAGCTCAGGCTCGACAAGAATGCAATCAAAATCATTGACGGTACGCCGATATCGGAGGGCGACTTCGACACCGAATTCCTCGACTATATCCTCGCGGTAGGAATCGTTGATTCGGTTGAGGATGCTGTGAATCACATCCTCGCGCACTCTACCCATCACAGTGAAGCAATAATTACAGAGGACGCGACAGCGACAGACTACTTCACCGAGAACACCGACAGCGCGGCGGTATACGTCAATGCATCGACGAGATTTACCGACGGCGGAGAATTCGGACTTGGATGCGAAATGGGTATTTCAACGCAAAAGATGCATGCCAGAGGTCCTCTCGGAATAGAGGAGCTGACCACC
>JAZRUS010000049.1:0-17589 GCA_045652665.1 Eubacteriales bacterium
AAGGCAGGCGAGCTTACCGACGAGGGCAATATCCGCAAGGTCGATGAAATGAATATGGACTACGTCTTGGTTGAAAAGGGCGCGGTTCTCAACTGGTTTGATATAGATGCACCCGAAGGACGCTTCTCTCTCAACGACAAGATATCCGACATCATGGAATCGAAGCGCGGAAAGCTGTGGTTTATCGGCGTTGGTCTTAAGCTCAAGAAAAAGATGAATGCCAACAAGAAAAAGAACGGCGAAAAGAAATCCGGCGGATTTGACGTCGACCTCAAGGGCGGCAGCGAGGGTGGCATAATGCAGATGCTTGGCGGCTTCAGCGTGCTCCGTCTTACGAGTATGATGGGAATGATGAACATTTCCTTTACCAAAGAAGAGCTGCTTAAGATGAATAAGAAGCTCAATCGAATTAAAAAACCGCAGAAGAAGGGCTGATTTTTGTAACCGAAGAAGCTAATCGGCGCAAATTTATCAAAAACAAAAGCAAAACAACTCGAGTTTTTCTCGGGTTGTTTTTGCATTATAGCAGGAGGGTTCGGAACAGCGAAAAACGGCTCGAATTCTATATCCTCATATTGACACCCCGAAAAAGATACGGTATACTTCTGCATTTTAGAATTTGGGGATAGAGACTATTGACATCGTCGTGCAAAAGTGCTACAATTTACAATGTGTGAACATGCAAATCTGTTTTTGCAAAAACAGGAAACGAAGGGTTGCGGAGCGGTATGGTTAAGCTCTTTAATTTTTGGTATATATTTTTTGTTCTTCTTTTAGCCGGCGCGATAGTCGGTCTGTATTTTTTGTTAAAAAATAAGACGGATAAGACGAAAAAACGGTTCTTGGCGCACTGCTGTTCTTTAACCTTGCGCTACACTTTTTAAAGCTGACATTCCCGCCTTATAGCATCAATCCCGAACTTGCAATGAGCGAGGTTTGGTTTGTCAACGTTTGCGGGACCAGTGTACTGTTTTTCCCGTTTATATTTATGTCAAGGTGCAACGCAGCGAAAGACTATATGGTGTTTTTAGGCATTATAAGCGGTTTTTTAGCAACGCTATATCCCACCGAGGCACTGGGTAAAAGCGTGCTAACCTTAGACCTATGGAGATTCTATATATGTCACGGTATAATCATAGCCATCCCGATGCTGACGGTTTTACTTAAACTACACAAGCTGGACGTTAAACGTATTTGGAAAACGCCGATATGCGTATGCGCGGTTTTGCTGTTTATAATTTGCAATCAGATTCTGCAAAGTGAGCTTGGAATAATCCCCTTAAGAAAAGACGATATGTTAAACGTAAGCTTCCACAACCCGTCTTTGATCTGGGGTCCGACAGATGACGTCGCCGTCTTTTTCTCGTGGTTTACGCCCTCCTTTATGAAAACCGTTCCCGCCGGTCCTTATGCGGGGCAAGAAAAATATTGGCCGTTTTTCTGGATGGTGCCCGGAGTAATTGTCTACTTTACGCTAGTGCCATTGTTAATATGCTTAATATTTGATTTTAAGCATACCAAAAACACGTTCGCAAATCTTTTTAAACTTCTCAAGATAAAAAAGAAACGTGATATTACGATAAAAGAGTAAACTACTTGATTTAACCAAAATTATATGGTATATTTATTCGTGTATATCATAGAAATCATAGAAGGAGATAAAAATAAAATGAAATTTTTAGTTATCGGTGCACATCCGGATGACACGGATATACTCTTCGGCGGTACGGCGATAAAGCTGTCTCGCAAGGGACACGAGATAGTATTCGTTTCCGTAACGAACGGCGACACCGGACACCATATTATGTCAAGAGAGGAAACGGCAAGGGTCCGCGCAAACGAGGTGATGGAATCTAAAAAGAAGCTCGGCATTTCGGAATACGTGATACTCCCCCACGGATGCGGAATTGAGTCAACTGTGGAAAACCGCAAGGAGATAGTCCGCGTTATCCGCAAATACGCGCCCGACGTCGTTCTCACACATAGATTATGCGACTACCACCCGGATCACAGGGCGACGGCGCAGCTCGTTATCGACTCGTCTTACGTATGCAGAGTTCCGCATTTTTGCGATGACGCAAAAATTCCGGACAAGACACCGATATTTGCTCACACCTTTGATAAATTTCTTGACCCGCGCCCGATACGTGCAGACGCCGTCGTAGAGATGGACTCGGTGCTTGAAGAAAAGATCGCGGCACTTGCCTGTCACAAATCGCAGTTCTTTGAATGGATGCCCTGGTTAGATAATATCGAATATAACGACGAAACGGCAAGCCCCGAGGAGCGCAGACAGGTTATACTCGACCGTTTGCAACGCTTCAGAGTTGCGGCAGATCTCGGAAGAGAACGCTTGATCTCACGCTATGGAGAGCTTGGAAAATCGATAACCTATGCCGAGATATTTGAGCAATCTCCGTACGGCAAAACCGTGAGCGCGGATGAATTTCAAGCAATTTTTGAATAATTTATCACCTATTCCACAATGATAAATAGAATAAAGGGTAGCTCAATCAAAAACTGAGCTACCCACATTTTTTGTATGTGAAATTGTTTCTTATCGCTTGCCGCTCTGCTTTTCTTTGCAGCGATTGTAAATTCGGTTATAAAAGCGAGCTCCCTTTTCATAGACAAAAAGCTCACATACGCAAAACAAGCCGAAATAAATCGGTATCGCAATGAGCGCAATCACTGGGTAGGTCAAGAAATCCAAGCCGTCAAACGGCGAATGCAAAATAAACATTGAGTTTACGTCGTAGGCGGCTTCCGCCGAAGCGAGAACCTGAAAAACGAGATTACAGTAGAGCCCTATTACATACATTACAAAAATTGAAATCAGAATATTAAGCATATTTCTGCGAATATCGACCTTGATGTAACCGAAAATAGGCAGCAACAAGATATTAAAGAGCAACGTGGCATGCGCTACTATGCTTTTTACGATATCGTAATCCGCAAAGGTGGGATTCATTATAAAATCTACGTTTGCAAACATGCCGACAAGCGTGGAGATTATTCCGAACCAGAACAGATAATCTGCAAGAAACGAGCCAACCTTTGACCTTTTGTTCTTGCAAAAGGCGAATATAACGGCAGACCACATTAACACGTTGCAGGGATAGATAGGTAGGAGAAGATTAGCATTTTCTCTTAAATACTGCACAGCCGTACCGTCAAAGCAACGGTACAAAAACGTGCTGTAATGAAACAGCACGGTAACAAGCGCCGCGCATATAAAGAGCAGATTTTGCCTGCGTTCGCTTTTGATTCGTTTTACGAAAAAAATGCCGAAGGCAATAACGGCAATCAATATAAAATTAAAGATAAAGAGCTTCGCCATATTTTTTCCTTTTGTACGTCATTTTTTAAGCTATTATAGCACTTAAGCGTAAATAAGTCAAGTATGAAATATCGTTGCTATCGACAAATTTATTGAGGAATCGAGTATATCTTTGCCCAATCTTTACCGCAAACTCTATCTTTGCTATGTACAAAATCCGGTCTCTTTGATGTAATTAAGATAAATTTAAGTTTTACGGAGATATTCATGAAGGAATTTTTCGGTTGGGACGGCTACACCCGCCCCGCAGAAGGCTTTTTATCATGGCAGCATCTGGTTTTTGTAAGCTGCTTCATGGTGGTAATGGTGACTCTCGCCGTATTTTTGGGACGAAGGAACCGCTGTGCGGAGAAAACCGCAAAAATCGCGTACTTGTTGTTGCCGCGATACTTATAAACTCTTTTGAGTTGTTTAAGATAGTTATTATCTGCGTGCGCCATGATCGCAAATTGGCTGCTCGACTATAATTATATGTTCCTTGTCCGCGGAGACGGAACGCCCTACGAGCTTCTATACTCGCTGGTAAACGGCAATAGGATTCTCTACCCGATCGGAGTTGTGCTGCTGTTCGTTTTGTATATACTCGCCTTTTACGGAGTGTATTTCTTCATAAAAGAAAGAAAACGTAAAAAGAACGCTTGAATATAGTTGCGTGAGCCTCGGACCTATGTCCGAGGCTCGCTTTTTTGAGCAAATTAACATTCGCTTCATATTTGCATATTGCCATATGAATGCATACGTGATATAATACGTTATATACTATTAAGAAACAGCACAAAGGATACACCTTATGTTTTTATATTCAAAGGACGACCTTATAGCACTGCCGATTGCGTTTGCCATCATGGCGGTGTACGTACTTACAGTGTTTCTGATCTTTAGAAAAAAGGATGAAAAGCACAGAAGAATACCGCTGATAATACCGACCGTATTGCTTCTAATACTTGAGATAATCAAGCAGGTGCGCAACGTCGCAGTGGATTTTGACACCTATTCGCTGCCCTTCCACTACTGCAGTCTTTTCGCCTTCTTCTTCCCTCTCGCAGAGCTTGCACCGCGAAGGATAGCCGACTTTTTCAGACCGATTGCCTTTGCCACCTCGTTCACCGTCTCACTCTTCTTCTATTTTTCGCCGGTGGGCGTAATCGGCAGCTCTTCAAGCTATCTCACCACGGCGTTTCTCCCCTTTCATTCCTTCGTATATCATCACCTCGTTATCGTGTATGCCGCGGTATCCATACTGCTCAGATGCTACACCCCTAAGCGAGATGATTGGAAAGGGGTACTTACGGTAATGAGCGCCTACTGCTGTATCGCGCTGCCGCTGTCGCACATACTTAATACTAACTACTGCAACTTCCTCACAAGTGTTATTCCGCCGATGGAAAAGCTCAGACTTGCCGCGGGTCAGGCGGTATTCTCTGTCGTGATGTGCATCGGCATCGCCGGCGGAACAGCCGCGATATCATTCATATACTATTCTGTCTATCGCAAATTTACACACCGTAAAATTTAAAAACATATAGCCGAGGGCATTCGAATCTCTATGCATTCGAATGCCCCCTGTTTTCGTTTTCTGTTAACCGTTTACTTCATTATAGTAATCCAAAGCCGCCTGTATCTTCTCGATATACGGTATTATTTCCGCTCTCGTACAGTTACGCTTTACCTTTACCTCTTGGCCGTTATTCATAACGTTATAGAACGGAGCCGCGGCAATAAACGCCTCGCGGAGCTGAATATAACCCGGCTTGTCAATATTTTGCGAATTATGAACTATGGCGTATACGTTTTTAAGAATCTGGCAGTTGTCTATATCGTTGAAAATATCCTGGTCGTTTGTAGACATAATTTCCTTGATAGTTTTCAGCTTATCGTACTGGTCGCCCTGCTCCTGACCGACAAGATAGGTTATTCCGTCGGCAACCTTGTAGCTATTGGGGGACGCCTCCCAGCTGCCTATATCAAAAACAATATCTCCATCCGTACCGTAATCGATTCGATTCGCCGTGCCCTCGTAAAGCTCACCAAGCTGATACCATATGCCGTCACCGACGACTCCGCCCTTGGAATATGAAACCGCGTAAACTATCGCCTCACCCGTAGGACTGTCAAGCGGATCAACCGTAATATAGATAGTATATTCACAGCCACTCGGACCGCCGGACACCTCGTATGCATCTCCCGTAGTTCGATTATCGACGTTTGAGCGGTCGATCATAACGGTTACCGGAACGTCAGTGCCGTCAATATTGATCGACAGAGACTCTCCAAACAGCTGATCGAAAATAGCCTTTTCTTCCCCGACATTTGCAATTACGGTGCTGCCGGTTTCGGTGAACTTCTCATCGAACGCCTGAGTAATAAAGTCATAGGCGCCGTTCTGACTCCGGTCATTGAGAACCGTCAAGAATTTATCGTGGACCGAATCCATTTTCACACCGAAAAGGAAATTGACAAAGGTCGACGGATAGCTACCCGCAGCAGAACCGAAAGTATAGGTTACGTACACGTCGCGGTAGGTGTTTGGCGGAATCCAGTCGTTATTATCAAAGCTTGAATAGGTATCGTTCGGATTGTCCTTCGTAGTTATGGTTATTCCTCCCGCCACGCCGATAAGCGAATTCGATTCAACGCTCGACTCGTATTCCTCCCCAACGTACCAATAAGTTACCGCGCTGTTATTATGGAAGGTGATCTTATAGGTAATAGACGCCTGATTTATCGACGACCTTACCGTAGATACGAGATTGGTCGGCTTTACGTTTTTGAGAGTAATACTCTCTGTGCCGTAAATCGAATGCACCGATGCGTCGTAAATATAAACTCCCTCAAACGGCTTTCCCTCTACGTTTGCCTGTCCCGTAATATGTAAGGAATCGGTCAAGGATGCGTAGCCTACGAGCAATCCGGAGGATAAAACGAGGAAGAGCATATATGCAACGATTTTCTTCCACATAAACGCTCCTCCTCTTAAGTTATTTGTTGTTAAGCACCGGAGGGTGATCCTCAGCTGCTTTTATTTTGTGAACCACACCTACGATCTTCTTTAGCGGATGGGTAAGCGCCGCCTCGTCCACTTTGTGATTGGGATGAGCAACGACAGCCTTCCTGATAACGTTACGATTTCTCGATACGTCGCGAGTGGGTACTATTACTATATCACCGGCAGAAAGGGTCTCTCCGTCGGGATCGTAGCGATAGATCTTGTTTCTGTGCATTCTCTCCGGCCACACAACGCCGATAACCTCAACGCCGGGCTTCTCGGCGGTTTCTACGAAACCTTCCTCCCCCTCGGATGAGTCATCGTAATCTATTTCGGAAAGCTCGGGGTCGGGAGATTGCGCCATCTCGTTTATCTCGCCTTCGGAAATTTCTTCCTCGCCGAAGAGTATTATTTCTTCCACCTCGTCCCCGCTCACAACCTCAACGACCTTTTTATGCACGTGATGATGCGGCTTTGGCTCGGACGCCTCTACTCCGGGAATAAGTATCTTTATGAGCTTACGCTCTACTAAGCTCTTCGTGGTATCGTAAGGATACTCCTCGGTATAATCAATCTCCTGAGCCTTCGTATCCTTAACGATTCCGTAACGATCCATAACCATATCCACAGCGGAGAGAGCCCTCTTCAGAGCTCTGTCGCTCTTGATTCTCAGAAGAGTGGGCAGATTAGCAAAGAGCTTTGCCGAGATCTGATCGTGGAAATATTTGGATTTATCAAGGCTATTGGGGTCAAGAGCGCAATAAAGACATATCGTTTTGCCTCTTATCTTGAGCTTAAACAGGTTTATTCTGCCCTTCTTAAAACTCTCGAGACGCCAGCTTATTCTGCCTTTAACTCCCTTGTAAGAAAGAATACGGTTTTTGATTTCATTGTAGTAATGCTTAACCTGAGGATTGCTCTGAATAAGATTTGCGGTAAAGCTTCTTGCGCAGGTTATCATCACTCTGTTGCCGGACTCATCGATATATGCAACAGCAGCGGTTTCCTCCCCGCCGTTATCCGACGCGGTATCCTCAGCAAGATGCGATAATACGTACTCCACCGAGGAATTTGCCGTTTCTGCCTGTCGACTCTCACTCTGAGCTATAACGATCTCCTCGGTTATGGGCTTATCCTCGATGATTTCTTCCGTTTTCTCGATAATCTCCTCGGTTACGGGCTGTTCCTCGATGATCTCTTCCGTCTTTTCGACGTTTTCCGGGGTTACAGGCTCGTCTTCTGAGGTTTTTTCCGCGCCGTTTTCAGCGCCGTAGATCTCATCGTAATTATCAACCTTTACGTCAAAAACGTAAAGCAGCTGCGCGTTTGTCGGAATGATAAACTGCGTATGCGTTTGATCCTCGTTTTCCAGCATGAGAATCGGTAGCTGGATAGTATCGCGTATAGAAAGCAGCTCCTTAAAGGTTTTTACGTTCACCGTCTGATAGTCGGATGAATCAAAGGCGCCGTCAATGCGCTGTATGTACGATCTGTAGGAGGATAAAATCCTCTTTACCCTCAAGGTATAGTTTATATCGTCGTTTCTCGTCAGATATATGAACGCAATGAGGATGCAGAGAAGCAATACGTCACCGGCAAGTGCCAGGTATCCTACGGTTTTAAAGACGTCCTTATTGACCGATCCGGAATCGGCGGTTATTCTGCCCTCTCCGTTCGGGGTCGCAGAGGAGGTATAAATGCTCGTCGTCTGCGCTGCGAGGGGTATGTTGAGCACAATATTATATTTCTTTGTACCAAGACCGTCAAATTCGGTATGATTTCCGATAAGATCGACGTTCAGCGCTATGGCAAGATTCGCCTTGGCAATATTCTTCAAGCCGTGCTTATTAATAAAACTGACAGCCAAATCGTTATATTCAGCGTAATCTATGTCCACGTTCTCGGAAATGCTGATATTCTGACCGCCACCGGAGGACTTAGTTACCTCGGGCTTCAATTCCCACGTGGGATCGTATAGCACCTCGCCCGTCTGAACGAGTGTGACGATCAGGGCGGCGTCCACCGAGTACTTATAGTCGATATCTGCCCCCGCGTTCTCCATATTAAGCCCATACTTAAGGGTTGCGTCAATAGCGCCGATAAGCGAGGTGACGTATGCGTGATCGCTGTCAAGCCACTCCTCGTCATAAAACTCATTATCCTGCAAGCGAACCTTATAGTCGACCGAGCCGCTTTCGGTGTACCGGATGTAATACGTCTTATTGAGGCTTCTGTAAACCATCAGGAAAGAGAAACCGACAGAAAAAAGCAGACATATCGCAATAAGCTGTATGAGTATCAGCCTTTTTCTTCTGATTTTATATTGCAATCGCTCTCTTTTTTCATTTTCAGACATATATCTCACCTCCCTTTTCAAGAACGTCTTCATTAGTTAAAGTCGAATTTAGTGTTAGAATCTATATTTAAGCGTTAGCGTTTCATTCAAATTAACGTGAGAATAAGGACCTCAACCACAGCGTCGGATAACCGATATAGGAGATCTTATTATCTACCGTACCGATAATATCGCCGTCCGTAATATATCCTGCATCTCTGTCCTCGTTGGCATCTCCGGCGGTGTAATACCGCGTCGTTCCGTTAATGACCTCAACGGCGACGACCCTATGCACGAAAACCGAGCTGCCCTTCTCAAAGGCTATGACCTGCCCCTCATCCACATCCTGCTCCTCGTACATCTTGATGATAGCAACGTCTCCCTTGTTGAGTTCTCCAGTCATGCTCTCGGTGGCGATGACGCAGGCGCCGTACCTAAACTGATTGGATATCAACATAACAGTAAGGCTGATGGCGACCAAAAACGCAACGGTGAAGATTCCTGAGAAAATTCTATGCGCTTTTGTTCTGTTCCCGAGTGCGTAACGGCGCTTTGGCTCAAAGAGCGCTCTTAGAAAGATATAAAGTCCTATGGGTATGAGAAGATTTATGAATGCGAGCAAGGAATCATGTATTCCCGATCCGTAGGGAATCAGATAAAATATCCACGACGTAAGCGCTCTGTAGACGATAATGGGCAAGAATCCGTACCGTCCGCTTACGTAGTTGAAAAGCAAATTGTAAAGTATGCCGGGCGCTAAGGTCAATCCGATAACGTCCATAAAGCTTGAAAAATTAGAAACGTACACTGTCCCCGTACAGATAATAAGATCAGCAATCAGCGCCAAAACGTACGCAAACACAGTAGCGTATCTCTGGTGCTGGGAGACCAAAACGTAACGAATGATCTCGATCGACACTATTATTACCAGAATGGGAAGCGCAAGACGGAAAATGATATCCGCCTTAAATCCGTATCCGGTCCTAACCAGTCCGAAGCGAAACGCGGAAAGATAGTATAGAACCAAATACATAAGAGCACCGGTGCCTATTATCATAAAAGCCTGTGAAGAGTAGACAGAGGGTACTGCTCTTTTCTTTACTACGATAAATGCGATTACCGCCAGTGGCGGCAGAAGAAACGCCGCAAGTATTCTTCCGCCGACATCCGGCAGTAAATAGGACAAAAGGAGGGCGGATAGTACGCATATACAAACTGCATATATCCTTTTTTTGTCTAAAGGCATTGCTCCGCCCTTCCTTTCTCCCGATTAAGATAAAGAAAACCTAAACGGTTTGCTTGTGGAAATATTATTCTGCCGTTGTCGCGGTGAGCTCTATACCGAAGGTTGCGCTGGTTGCGGTAGTAATAGCCTCTTTAACGGTTACGGTTACGGTAACGTCAATAGTACCGCCGCCGGCAGACACAGTCATATTCTGTATGGAATACTCATAATCAACGTCGAACTTCTCTGCGTTACTGTTCGAGGGGTTCTCCGCGCCGCTGAGCTTTTTATCTGCAACGGAAATGATTACGTCCACGTTACTGTCGTTCGTGATGGTAAAGGTAAACACAGAGGACTCACCCAAAGTAGCGAGCTTATTCGCGGTAAAGGTCGCGTCGTCAC
Source organism: Eubacteriales bacterium (assembly GCA_045652665.1). GTDB lineage: Bacteria > Bacillota > Clostridia > Oscillospirales > CAG-272 > UBA1740. The sequence continues at coordinate 10,289 of JAZRUS010000049.1, forward strand.
CGGAGTACGAAACAACGTCGTCCGTGCTACCGGTTCCGGTAGAGCTTTTAGCCTTAGCATCGGAGAAGTAGATTTTGGCATCATAGTTCGCCTCTGCCTGTGCCATATCTATGTGTGCGTTACCGATAATGGTGAGCGTATCGGTAAATGCGGCGTAACCGATCCCCATTGTAAGCGCTGCAAGAAGCATAAACACACAGATGGCAATTCTCTTGTTTTTCATCGTTGTCTTCCTTTCTTGGTTTGTTTTTGGTATTGTATACCAAGGTCTCTCAACGTAAAAGACACCTATGGTATTTCATTCATTATATCACAACATTTTTTATTTTTCAATATATTTAGAAAAATTTGTTATTTTTGCTTATTTACATACGCTACCTATGAACGCCCCTCTTGAAGAAGTGATATATTGCCTATTGAAAAAATTGTTTTTTTGTGTTATAATAGGGAGGTAATTATGTTTTCAGACAGAAAAAACTCGAAAAAATTACATATGCTTTCCGCCCTGAGATTGAGTACTCATAAGACTTTTTTGCGGTTTTGGGGAGAGGAATGGAGATTATTATGATAGAACGCAAGACAAAATTTAAGATTTGCTCCTTCGCTTTTGTCCTTCTCATACTTGCAGGTCTTGTATGGCTTCTCTTGTCCGACAAAGGCAATTACCAGATCATAAAAAGCGTCTTTACAAACGACCTTTCAACCGAGGAAATACAGGAAACCCTCCGAGAGCTTGGAATACGCGGCTACGCTACGATTGCCGTGCTCTCAATGCTTCAAGTAATATTTACCTTTATGCCGTCCGAGCCGACGCAGGTTATAAGCGGCGCCGCCTTCGGAATTCCGGTAGGTCTTCTCTGCTGTATGGTGGGCGTTTTCCTCGGAAATACGATCATCTACCTCCTTTATAAATATTACGGCAACTCAATTCGCGAATACTTTGTTAAGAACGTTCACGTTGATTTCGACAAGATATCAAAGTCGAAAAGGCTTACCTTTATCGTCTTAATCCTCTATGTTCTCCCTGTCATCCCGTACGGTATGATATGCTTCATTGCAGCGAGCTTCGGAATGAAGTATCCGAGATATATTTGGGTAACCCTGCTCGGCTCTATTCCGTCCGAATGTATGGGAATCGCGCTCGGTCACGTTGCAGTTGCGTCAAGCTGGGTGGTATCGGTAATAATCTTCGCTGTGATAGTCGCACTGCTCATCGCCGTTATGCTAAAGAGAGACGCGATATTCAAAAGGGTCAACGAATACATAGATCAGATGCATGCCCCCTCTAAGACCAAGGTAAAAAAATACAAACCGATAAGACTTTTCCTTCCCCATATAATCTCAAGAGTAATAATGTTTATGAAGGGCGTTAAGGTCATATACAAGTACAAGGTCAAGGATATTGAAAAACCGTCGATCGTACTTGCAAACCACGGTTCGTTCATCGACTTTGTTTACGCCGGCACTATGCTCAGAAAAAAAGCGCCGAATTTCATTATGGCAAGGCTGTATTTTTACCGCCTCATAGTAGCAAACTTCGTGCGCTCGTTCGGATGCTTCCCCAAAAGCATGTTTACAGCAGACCTTGAGAGCGCGAAAAACTGCCTAAGAGTTTTAAAGAACGACGGCGTTCTGGCAATGATGCCGGAAGCAAGACTCTCAACCGCGGGAAGATTCGAGGATATACAGGAGGGAACGTTTGCCTTCCTTAAGAAAAACGGCGTTCCGATCTATACGGTAAAGATCGAGGGCGACTACTTCGCAAAGCCGAAGTGGGGCGACAAGATGCGCCGAGGCGCAGTAGTAGAAGCCGAGCTCGACATCCTGCTAACGGCAGACGAAGTACGCGAGGCGTCGGTTGAAGAGATAAAGGCGAGAGTAATAGACAGACTCTACTACGACGAATTCGAGTGGATAAAGAAGCACGAAAATCTGCGCTACAAGTCAAAGACGCTGGCTGTCGGACTTGAAAACATCCTATCGACCTGCCCGAGGTGTCACGGAAAATATACGCTGAGAACAGACAAGCGCGATATTCTGTGCGAAAAGTGCGGAAGGCTCGCGACGATAGACGACAGGTATTCCTTCACCGAAAAGGATCTCTTTAATAACTTCGGAGAGTGGTACGACTGGCAATATCGGGAAATGGAAAAAGAGATCAGAGAAAATCCCGATTACGCACTGAGATCACGCGTTAAGCTGCGCACCCCATCACTTGACGGAAAGACGATGCTGCGCGACACGGGAGAGGGCGTATGCACTCTGACACGCGACGGTCTTACCTACGTAGGCACAGTCGACGGCGAGGAGACGGAGCTTCACTTCCCCATCAAAAATATATACAGACTGCTATTCGGAGCAGGAGAAAACTTCGAGGTCTACGTTGGACCGAAGATCTACTACTTCGTGCCCGAGATAAAACAGTCATGCGTTGATTGGTATATTGTATCACGCATAATCTACGATATGGCACTTGAACCCGTCGATGCATAATTCCAAGCCAATTTTATACAGCTACGTTTTTCTACGGAGGTAACTTTATGAGAAACACGAAAGCAACCGCTACTAAAGACAAATCATTTTCAAATATAGGGCTTCGCTCTTTTATAACCGTCGTAATAATCCTGTTCTCGGTTCTGGTAGTCAGCGGCGCGCTATCCTACTTCATTCCGCAGGGCAGCTTTGAATACGACGCTGACGGAAAGATAATCCCAGACACGTACACCGAGGAAGGCGTCGGCGGTATCGCAATATGGCGCATTTTGACCGCACCCGTGCGAGTTTTCTTCTCAGATGATGCGCTCACTATAATAATGATCAGCGTATTTCTGCTCGTTATGAGCGGAGTGTTCAACCTGCTTGATAAGACCGGCGGCATCCGTGTTGTCATCGGTAGGATAATGAATAAGCTACGCGACAAGGGCGGCCCGGTCGTTTGTATCACGGTTTTGATATTTATGCTGTTCGGAAGCTTCTTCGGCATGTTCGAGGAGCTTGTAACCCTGCTTCCGCTAGTCGTTATGTTTATGCTGTCTATGAATATGGACACTATGACGGGTCTCGGTGCTTGTATGATTGCCGCCTGCTTCGGCTTCTCCGCGGCTATCACAAACCCCTTCTCGGTCGGACTTGCCGCTGAGGTCGCAGGTGTTAACCCCTCAAACGGCGTATGGCTCCGTATCGTATTCTTCGGAATCATTTACGTAACCCTCTGTACCTTCCTTATGTTACACCTCCGTAAGATCGAAAAATCACCCGAAAGCTCTCTCTCCTACGAGGCAGACCTCGAAAAGCGCAAGACGCTTGATGAGTTTAATGCAGTTAAGGTTGCCAACGGAGACAAGATATTCAAAACCTACGGAGTATTCTTTGGCGTACAGGGCGTGATGCTTATTCTTATCGCATCGGTCAAATCGATCGCATCGATTGCGATCCCGCTCCTTGCGGCAAGCTTCCTAATCACGGGTATAATCTGCGGTCTTATAGTTTCGGAAAAGAAGCCAGAGGTATTCAAGCACCTTGCAAACGGCGCGGTATCAATGCTTCCGGCGGTGCTTATGATAGCTCTTGCATCCTCTGTAAAGCTTGTTATGACCGAGAGCGGTATTATAGACACGATAATGCACAGAGTAATTAATCTGCTCGACGGTAAGAGCAAATTCCTTGCAATCGTGCTCATATACCTGCTCATACTCATCCTTCAGTTCTTCATAGGCTCAGCATCAGCAAAAATAATGCTGGTAATGCCGATCGTAATGCCGATCGCAACAGCACTTGGACTCTCCCCTGCTATCGTTATTCTGGCATACTGTATGGCGGACGGATTTACCGACGTTATTCTGCCGACAAACCCCATACTCCTCGTAGGACTCTCAATGGCGAACGTCTCCTACGGAAAGTGGGTCAGATGGACATGGAAGCTCCAGGCGTTTGTATTTGTGATGACTATACTGATCCTGTTCTTCGGAGTTGCAATTAATTATTAAATTTATAGATTGAAACCGAAAATTGACATTTTCTATATTTATCCCCGAGGCACAAGAGGGTAGCTCAAGTTTGAACCTGAGCTACCCTCTTGTATTTATCTTTTTTACATTTAGTTCTTTTTTTCGGTTATAACCCTAGCGACATCAAGCTCGGGTGTGAGGATGACGATATCCGCAAGCTTACCCACTGCGATCTCTCCGCGGTCGGTGAGTCCCATAACCCTTGCCGGGGTAAGAGAGGACATCTTTGAAAGCGCGACGAGTTCCTCAGTATCTGTGCCAATTGCCCGCGCCATCGTTCTGTAGAGGCGGTCGGTAGTTGCGGTAGAGCCGGCAAATGCCTGTCTGTCGGGCATCTTCGCCACATCGTCCTCTACGATTACGTCAAGTCCCCTTTTAAGACTTCCGATCTTAGTTTCGGAGCCGTTCGTCAGACCTGCCGCGCGTATAGCATCCGTAATCATACAGATTCTGTCAGGTCCCTTCACCTTATATATGTATTTGAGAAGCTCGATAGGCAGATGCTTTCCGTCGGCAATTATCTCTACGTAATACTCATCGAAATAGAGACCTGCCTCTACAGCTCCTGCGACACGGTATGCGTTCTTTCGCTCCGTGCCCTTCATTCCGGAATAGAGATGCGTCATAATATTATATCCGTGCTTCAACGCCTCCTCCATATCGGAAAAAGTTCCGTCTGTGTGAGCAGGAGACATAATGATTCCAAGCTTCTTACCCATCTCGCCGAACTCGGCGCCGCCCTCGCGCTCGGGAGCCGCACCGACCTTATAGATGAAGGGGTACTTCTGCTTGAGCTCACAAAGCTCCTCCGCATTCGGAAGCTTCATATAGCTTGTATTCTGTGCTCCGCACTGTGCGGGGTTGAGCCACGGCCCCTCAAGGTGAATGCCGTATATAGTGCTGTTAGAATGTGAGCTTCTGTATTCGGCGTAGGTATCAAGTGCCGCTCGTGTCTCACTGTCGTCCGCCGCGAGGGTCGTTGCAAAGAGAGTCGTAGTTCCGTGCGACTTATGGAACTCTGCGATCTTACCGATCTCATCCGCTGACGCATCCATAAATTCGAGATTGTTGCCGCCGTGGCAATGTATATCAATAAAGCCGGGCACAATATAACCGCCCTCGGCATCTATTACTTCGTCAGCGGCGACCTCCTCGCCTCCGACGTAATCTATAATTCCGTCTGTATAGGCAACACAACCGTTGATTACCCTTTCAGAGGTTACTACTTTACCGTTTTTAATAAGAGTTCTCATCTTACTCCATTTCTCCGCTTTGCGCGGGATCGCAAAATGTATACCTTTATTTATCCTGCGAGATCATTATTTTTTCGTCGGTCTGTGCCGCGGCATCCATAGGAGAGTCATCCGAATCAAAATGCGGCACATCGGAATCCTTCTTCCTTAAAAAGCCGATTCCAAGCCTTCTCCATACGACGGCGCAAGCGATAAGCAAAAGAATAATCGTGATCGCCCAGGATATAGTGTACGACACGAACAAACCGAATATTGTATGAAATCTCTCTGTCGGCGTAACTAACGTCAGCCAGAGCACACGCACCGCAAGTCCGACAAGACACATTATCATCGAAACCGTCGAATAGCCGAGAGACTTCAAAATACCCGACAGCACATCCATAATTCCGCAAAGGAAATAGGTGGCAAGCATTATCTTGAATATCTCAAGAACCGCCTCCACTACCGGCTCTGCGCCCGGGTCGCTTGGATCAAGATACATATTAGAGATCGGTCTGCCGAGAAGGATCTCGGTCTGCGAGATTAGGATACCTACAGCGGTCACCTGCACCAGCGAATAAAACAGAATTTTATTAAGCCGCGTAAGCTTTCCTGCGCCGTAATTCTGCCCCATAAAGGTCATTGCCGCCTGAGAAAAGCCGCTCATTGCGGTATAGGTGATACCCTCGATATTAAATGCTATCGTTTTTGCAGATACGACCTCCGGCGGAAAGGTATTTACCGCCGCGCTTACCAAGATATTGGATATCGAGAACAGCGCGCTTTGGAATGCCATTGGAATTCCTATACGAAGGATCCTAAGTATCATATGACGCTCAAGTCTAAGCTTCTTTACGTTAAGCCTGTAGGAGACTCCGTGCCTGCGAATAAGCACTACCACGACCGCGATAGCTGATATGTACTGAGATACTATAGTTGCGATAGCAACGCCTGCGACAGACATACCGAAGCCGCAAACAAAAAGGAAATTAAGCAAAACGTTTACGATACCGCTTACCGAAAGCACGTACAGCGAGGTTCTTGAGTCTCCCGCGGAGCGAAGGATCGCCGCGCCAAAATTATATATAGCGGTTGCAGGTATTCCGACGCAGATTATTCGCATATAGAGAACAGCGTTCTCCATAAAAACATCCTGCGTTCCGGTGAGAATAAGCAACGGTCGGGTGAGTGACAGCCCTAGTACTGCAAACGCAATACCGCCGATCAGCGACATTGCCATCGAGGTATGCACCGCGCGCTCCACGTCCCTGTCGTTCCTTGCTCCGCAAAGCTGTGCTATAACAACACCGGCTCCGGCAGAAAGAGAGAGCATAAAATTTGTAAGAAAGGTGGTGATAGCCGAAGTGCTTCCGACAGCACCGAGAGCGGTCTGGTCGCCCGACCATCTTCCTACGACAATATTATCTGCCATATTATACACTACCTGCAAAACACCGGTAAGTATAATCGGAATTGAGAAGGTCAGCATTTTTGTGAATATCGGCCCCTCGGTTATATACGACCTATACTTTGATTTAACCATCTATTCCTCCGAGATCATGCACCTAACTTCATTGCTGCACAGGGCGCGGCATATTTAGTATGATCAATACTCCGCGTTTCCAACTGTTCTGGGATAAGGAATAACGTCTCTGATGTTAGATACTCCGGTAAGGTACATTATAATACGCTCAAAGCCGAGACCGAAGCCCGCGTGCTTTGTTCCGCCGTATCTGCGAAGGTTCATATACCACCAATAATCCTTTTCATCGAGTCCGAGCTCAGCCATTCTCGCCGCGAGAACGTCAAGCCTTTCCTCACGCTGAGAGCCGCCGATGATCTCACCGACACCGGGAACGAGAAGGTCCATTGCGGCAACCGTCTTACCGTCGTCGTTCTGGCGCATATAGAACGCTTTGATCTCCTTCGGATAATCGATAAGGAATATCGGCTTTTTATAAACCTTTTCGGTGAGATATCTCTCATGCTCGGTCTGAAGGTCAACCCCCCAGTATACGGGGTATTTGAAGCAAGTCGGAGGCCAAGCGGTCTTAGGAAGACA
>JAZRUS010000050.1:0-27729 GCA_045652665.1 Eubacteriales bacterium
GAAAATCCCGATGCCGCCAAAGCATTTACAAAAGCAGTTGACAGCGCGGCGGTTTACGTCAACGCTTCCACGAGATTTACCGACGGAGGCGAATTCGGACTCGGATGCGAAATGGGTATTTCAACGCAAAAGATGCATGCCAGAGGTCCTCTCGGAATAGAGGAGCTGACCACCTATAAATACGTCGTTCGCGGTAGCGGACAGATAAGATGAAAGGTAATGAAAATATGACAAAGGTAGGCTTTATCGGCGCGGGTAATATGGGCGGTGCACTTGCAAGGGCAGCAAGCCGCGCGGAATCAACCAAGGTATACGTATACGACCTTGACAAGGCAAAAGCAGAGATGCTTGCATCGGATGTAGGCGGCGAATATCTCTCGGCAAACGGGATCGCCGAGATCTGCGATTACATCTTCCTCGCAGTTAAGCCAAACGTTATACGCGCGGCTGTGAAGCCGATACTCGACACGCTTCGCGCACGCACAGACTACACCGTCGTAAGCATGGCGGCAGGCGTTTCACTCGAGGCTCTCGAAGGATGCCTTGACGGTGCGAATGCGGCAATAATCAGAATAATGCCGAACACCCCTGCGGCATACGGCAAGGGAATGATGCTGTGGTGCAGAAATTCAAAAACCGATGACGCGGCGCGCGACGGCTTCCTCAAAATAATGGAGCCCTCGGGAACACTTGACGAGATACCCGAAAGACTGATCGACGCGGCAAGCGCGGTGTCGGGCTGCGGCCCTGCGTTCGTTTACATGTTCATTGAGGCTTTGGCTGACGGCGGCGTAGAATGCGGACTGCCAAGAGACAAGGCACTTCTCTATGCCTGCGAGACTCTGATCGGCGCGGCCGAAACCGTCAAGGCAAGCGGCGCGCACCCCGACGCTCTCAAGGACGCCGTATGCTCCCCCGGCGGAAGCACTATAGCCGGAGTTCACGCCCTTGAGGAGGGCTCGTTTAGGGCAACGGCGGCAAACGCGGTGCTCAGCGCGTATAAAAAAACTCTCACTCTCGGAAAATAAGTAAAAAAATATTTCAAAACCACTTGCAATTTAAAAAGTTTTGTGGTATAATCTAATTCGTCAATTTGTGCTAACAAATAAATTCATATAAAATTCCGTCCTCCGTGGCGAGATTTTAGGAGGTGTCAAAATGGCTAAGTGTAGCATTTGCGGTAAGGGCGTTGCCTTCGGACATAACGTTTCCCACTCTAACCGTAAGACCAACAGAACCTGGAAGCCCAATATCCGCAAGGTTAAGGCAGTAGTTAACGGTACCAACTGTTCCGTTTACGTTTGCTCCCGTTGCCTTCGTTCCGGAAAGATTGAGCGCGCTTAAAGGTCAAAAAAACTCCGCTTGAGTGCGGAGTTTTTTAATTATTGTAAGATTTAATTATGATTTGCTTAGTAGATGAAAGAATCAGCACGGCGGCGGAGCGCTCGCTACTCATCCGCGGTTTCAGAGTGATACGGATGCCTGCGACAAAGAGGCTTTCCCCTGCTGTTGCATCCCACCCCGACATGCTGGTATTTGCTCACGGAAATAAAATAATATCCTCGGCAGAGTACTGCGAAAACGCCCCCTGGGTATTCACCGATATCAGAGAGCATTCAAGAGATTGCGAGATATCCTTCACCGATGACGTGTTTCATCCTGAATATCCGCGCGATGCGATCTTCAATGCGCTGACTGTCGGTGATCGGATGTTCGCAAAGAGTGATACGCTCTCACACGCCGTTCTTGAGTATGCAGAAATGAGCGGAATGCGAATAATACCCGTCAAGCAAGGATACCCTGCCTGCACAGTGCTGGCATTTGGAGAAAACGCGATAACTGCCGACCGTGGAATGGCAAGAGCGCTTGAGGCGGAGGGAATATGCGTTAGTATGATCGAAAACGGCGGTATTTCCCTCTTCCCGCACGAATACGGTTTTATCGGCGGGGCATCCGGTGTCCTCGGTGATACCGTATATTTTATCGGCGATCCAATGAGCCATCCGAGCGGTGACGTAATTTGCCGTGCGATCGAGGACGGAGGATATAAATTTATCTCACTCTGCGGCGGAGAGCTTTCTGATCTCGGAAGAATTATATTTATCTAATGCGTTCTACTCCCTCTGCCGCGAGATCAGAATATTCACGAGCACGGACAAAAGCGGGATCAGCAAAAGTCCAAGAAAACCGAACAGATAGTATCCCGTGTAGAGTAAAATAAGACTTATTATCGGATGCATACCGAGGCTTTTACCGATTATGCGCGGCTCTATAAACTGACGAAGGACGGCGTGCAAGACAAAGAGTATCGCAAGACCGAGTCCAAGTCCGAAATTTGAAAAGATCATCTGATACACACTCCACGGAACGAGCACCGTGCCGACTCCGATAAGCGGCAATGCATCGAGCAGGGCGACCACAAAGGCTAAAAGCACGGCGTATTCCACGCCGAGCACGAGAAAGCCGAACAGCATCACCATAAAGGTGATAAGCATTATCACAAGGTAAGAGCGCAGATAGCGCACGAGTGTCGAAAGGAACCTTTGCTTGAATCCAACGAGTGCTGAAACAATACGCTTGGGCAAAGTTTTCCTCACACGGGTATTGATCCGATCAAGATCCAGAGAAAAATATATTGAGGCAATAAGCGTTACGAGAACGAATATCATAGCGCGAGGTACAGCTCCAATGAAGCCGGTAATAAATCCTCCGATACCCGAAAGAAGAGAAGATAGCATACCGCTTACTGCTTCGCCTATCCGACGGCGCAATTCCTCAGCGCCCTCTCGGTCACCGAAAAGCTGACCTATAGGATTCAGTATTTTGTCAAGCACCGAATACAGTTCGTCACTTTCAAGAAGCGAGGACAAAAACTCCACCGCCTCACCGAGCGCATACACTATTGCGCTGACCACCACGGCGATACCGCCGGCAAGAATAAGAACGGTAAGTAAAACGCTTATCACGCGGCGCGGTATACGGGTCCCCGTCGATATCCTTTGCGCCATCGGTCTCACGGAAAACGCAACGCCCCACGCAATAAGAAACGGCAGTGCAAGAATAAGAAGGTATCTTACCGAAATGTATGCGGCGAGCAAAACTCCTATCACGGTCACCGTAAGATACGCGTAGTATTGCATCCTTTCCCTATTCACAAGACATCACTCCCTTTTTTACTATTATAATCAATTAATATTTAATTTATTATACAGAAGGAGATTAAAATGGTTATTATTGAAATGGAAAACGGTCAGAAGATCGAGCTCGAGCTCTGCCCCGAGGCGGCTCCCGAAACGGTTAAAAACTTCGAGAGCCTCGTTATGCGCGGCTTTTACGACGGTCTTACCTTCCACAGAATCATTCCCGGCTTTATGATCCAGGGCGGCGACCCTCTAGGCAACGGAATGGGCGGCGCAGAAAAGAATATCAAGGGCGAATTTCGCGCAAACGGTCACAACAATCCGATAAAGCACGAACGTGGAGTTATCTCTATGGCAAGAGCCTTTGATCCAAACTCCGCATCCTCGCAGTTCTTTATTATGCACGCGGACGCTCCCCACCTTGACGGTCAGTACGCCGCATTCGGCAAGGTAATCTCCGGAATGGAAGCGGTGGACGAGATCGCATCCATCCCAACCGACTACAACGACAGACCCAAGATTGCGGTAAGGATCAAGCGCGCGTATATGGACTAATAAAGCCTTGTTCACAGAGAAAAGGAGCGTAAGTATCCTAAAACGATACTTACGCTCTAAATTTATGCAAACTTAAGCTATTTGCCATCCTTATTGACATCCGGTACTATTTTGTTTTCCTCAATATACTCGCTGAACGCCTCTATAACCTTGCGCTCAAGGCGTGAGAGAAGAAAGGTTCCGTGATTTTTCGCTTTGTGGCGCGCGCTGTTACGACGTCTTATCTCGCAAAGTCTGTTGTAACGCAGGGCAGCCGCGCTGTAGCTTATTTCGCAAACCCGAGAGATCTCGCGCGCCGAGTTAAGATTCAGAAACTGTAATACACATAGCGGCGCGAGCAACCGCGAAGCAAAAATATTTGCTTCCGCTTCTATAGGATCGTCATTTGGACCAGGCTCGCGATTATACGCTGTGGCAATATTATTCTGTACAATATGCAGAAATATGTGACCGATCTCATGTGCTATAGAGAATCTTTTACGCTCAGGTGGCTTTGTGTCGTCGTAAAATATCACGCTTCCGAGGCTGAACGCATCGTTATCCACTATGTGCTCGGCAAGGTCAAGCTCGCGAATAAAATGCTCACCGTTCGAATAGCTTAATACCGTTATTCCGTAATGACGGCATATTGCAAATACGTCAACCGGAAGACTTCTTATATTGCATTCAAGTAATATCTTCCACGCAAGATCTCTTGCCTTCTTGTAATTCATCCTGTACCCCTGAACAAGCCGTGCCTTATACAGGTTATATTAGCATATGCGCGTGGAATTGTCAAGTGTATTGCCTATTTTTCCTCATTTCCCGCGATCCTAGTGTTAAAGTGCCTGCTGGTCGCGCGGATGGCTATAACAACGGAAATCCATACGGCAAAATAACACAGGATAAAAACAGCGGTAAATATCAGAAGCACGATCGGCTCAAAAGGTATCCACGAGTTGACAATGTAAGCGCCGGCGTATGCGAGGTACAGCGATCCGAGATGAAAAACGAGAGCTTTCGCAATCGGCCAAGACTCTATCTGGTTAAATACACTTGTACCGGCGTGGACGAAGGCGAGAATATAGGTGCTTATTATGCCGACAAATGCCTCAGTGCCGCTCAGTGAAAATCCATCCACCAATCCCTCAAGACAGGCGTATACTATACCGCAAATAACAGGTCCGAATCCGCCAAAAACCAAACCTCTGTGCAAAAAACTCTTTACGTATTTATTCATTATAATCCCAACCTTTCCTTAACCTTACGAACCTGCCTGCGCGAGACAAAATCCTTATATCCGTTTTTCAGTTCCACGCAAAGCGCGCCGCCAAAGGTGACCTTAAAATGCTTTATCTTTGCCACGTTTACCAGACAGGACTGATTAATCATAACGAATGCGTCTCCAAGCTGTGCACTGATGACGTAAAGACGCGATTTAAGCCGTGCCCGTCCTTCATCAGTCAAAGCATAGATGCGCCCGTTCTCGGATATAACGCAATAGATCTCTCCCGGTTTAAGTCGCGTTACTCCGTCCTCGCAAAACCCCGTAAGCTCGCTTTCATTCTCCACCAGCTCACGTATCCGGTCTGCGATAGGCGATGGCGCGCGGAGTCTGACCGTCACCTCATCCTCTCCAAGCTCATCTATTATCAAGTTGAATTTCAAAACCGACACCTCGCTTTCAATTATATTTTATTATATTTCCCGTCATTTTTCAATATCTTTTCAGTATTCGGTAAATTTTTAAAAGTATTCGGATCGGCGATTGCTTTTTAATAAATAATGTGGTATAATAACCTCGCGGGTCCGCTCTTGTAAGGAGAAAACTAAAAGGCTTTGCCTTACACAATCAGAAATTTGCCGTGAGAACATCGGCATAACGCAGGTCGTGCTGCGACACGAACCGAATAATGTAAGGAATAGAATTTCGGAGCAAGCTATGCAAAAATATAAAATGATAATCAGCGACCTTGACGGCACGCTACTTAACGGTAACATGCAGCTTACGGATAGAAATGCCGATGCAATACGGCGCATCTCGGAGCTTGGCATAATTTTCGCGGCATCCAGCGGAAGAACTATGCACGAAATACCCGAATGCGTACGGAAGCATCCGTCAATCAGGTATATCGCATATTCAAACGGAACGGCGGTGTACGACAGGGTTTTGGGTTGTGACGTCCACTCCCGCAGGATCTCACGGGATGCTTCGGATCGAATAATGAGCATACTGTCGGATTACGACGTCATGCTCTGTATTCATAAGAGCGGTGACGCCTACGTAGAGGTCGAAGAGCTGACACGGGAATTCACACTCAAATATCAGATAAACGACTACTATCACCGCATCTTCTCTGCTTCAAGAAAGCATCCTAGCCTAAAAGAGCTTGTACGGGAGTCCGGAGAGGTCGAGGCATTCGTTATTTTCTTTGAAAACGATAAGAATATGGAAGAATGTAAGGAACGCTTGCGCACCGTAAACGGAATAACCGTTACCGCATCCGCATCTCACAACATAGAGATATGCTCTGATAAAGCCGGCAAGGGAGAAGCACTCAAGGCTCTCTCAAAGCTGACCGGTATTGACAGCAGGCATATTATAGCGGTCGGAGACAATATGAACGACACATCTATGTTCACAGTTGCAGGGCTCTCCCTCTGTACGGAAAACGGAAGCGATGGGGCAAAGGCTCTCGCCGACGCAACCGTCTGCTGTGCGGATGACGACGTGGCGGCATATATTCTCGAACGTATTTTATAAGGCACAAAACACTGCAAATAAATTTGTATTCCATCATTTTCTTGACGCACTGCATTTGCGGGCACAAATAAAAAATACGGTATACCTCTTTCGAGATACACCGTATTTTTTATTTGATTTTACTGCTTTGCCTTCTTCCTGTGGAGTCCGAACATCCAGAAGAAAATGATCAGCTGAAGCGGAACACCGAGAACAAAAATGAACCACGCTCCGCGACTTCCAAGCATAAAGACAAATGCCACGAGAAGCGACGTCCATAAAAGGGCGGTAAGCGATGCGAATACCGGATGCTTCTCCTTATACCAGACAGAAGAAAAAACAAGAGCAATTATAGCGACGATGGGAAGCGGAATTACGTAAAGCTTCCAAAGCCAATCCGGCGAGGAATAAACAGAGTTGAATATGTAATATAGAAGAACCGAAATAAAGTACGGTGATATGCATGAGGTGAGCGCTATTGATATACGAAGTCGCTTTTTTTCCGCCTCAAGCTTCGGCTTTTTCTCATCCTGAGCATGAGGATGCAAAAAATAATCGACCGTTACCGAAAACAGCTCTGCGATCTCGCTGAGCACAATAACGTCCGGCACGGAGTCGCCTCGCTCCCACTTCGAGATTGCCTTATCCGAATAATTAAGCTTTTCAGCAAGCTCAGCCTGAGTGAGCTTCGCACTTTTTCTGAGTGTTGCAATATTCTCAGCTATAATTTCGCGTGTAGCCGGCACGGGGCACCTCCTTTATAGATTTCATCCATATTATAGCACGAAAAACAAGACAAATCAAGTGCTTAGTAAAATATTTTAATTTTTGTAAAAAACTCTACCGACGGTAGAATGTGCTCAAAAATAATCAATCGCGAGTAGAAATTTTCTCTACTGCGAGGAGAAATGTCGATTTTTGACTCTACCGAGAGTGCTTTTCAAAATAGAAAGCAGCAAGAGAAAAGTAGGTAGACTTATCCCGTTATGCGTGATATAATTATTACGATATCCGAGGACGGCATGACGGACAAGCGTGCTTTTTGCTTTTGTTTTTTGACATTTGCAAAAGACGCGGCTGAGATCCGGGCAAAGAACGTGCAGTCCCAAAACACAAAATACGGAGGCCAAAATGAAGTATAATAACAAAAAGCGCGACTACGCCCTGTACCCCACCGTGAGATTTGACGACATCCGCGATATGCTCAAAAAAACCGCTGAAAAAAACGGTGACCGCACCGCAATCTCATACCGCAGAATGCCGAACGACGCGGAATCTGTGAAGCATTCCTTTGAAAGCATATACACCGACGTTTCCGCCCTTGCGACAGAGCTTATTGCAAGGGGTCTTCGCGGCTGCAAGGTAGCTTTGATAGGCGAAAACAGCATAGGCTGGATCTATTCCTACTTCGCGCTTACCTCAATGGGCGCTGTCGTAGTGCCGGTTGATAAGGAATACCCCGAGGCTGATATGGCAAGCATACTCAATACCGCAAGATGCGACGCACTGCTCTTCTCACCCGTGATCAAGGATAAGTATGCCTACCTTACCGAGAACGTTCCCACACTCAAGTTCACAGCCGCATTCGTCAGCGAAAAAGCACCTGAGGGAGTTATAACTCTCGGAGAGCTCATAGAGTCGGGCAAGAAAAAAATTGCAGACGGCGACGAAAGCTACGAAAGCTACGATATAGATCCCGACGAAATGGTATCAATCGTTTTCACGTCCGGCACGACCGGCAAGGGCAAAGGCGTTATGCTCTCCACACGCAATATTCTCGACGATATGTCAAACGGTATATACCTTTTCAATATGCCCGAGAAAACGCTGTTTGCGCTTCCTGCGCATCACACCTTCGGCTCAACCGTAAACCTTATCGGGCACTATATGCAGGGCCTTGAGATATACATCAGCTCGGGAAACCGCTATATACTTAACGAGCTTAAGGCTGAGGACCCTACCCATCTCGTGCTCGTTCCCCTCTATATCGAAACCTTCTACAAAAAGATCTTCGCAGGCATTGAGAAGCAAGGAAAGCTTAAGCTTGTCAAGAGAATGATGAAGATTTCCAACGCGCTTCGCAAGATCGGTATAGACCTCAGAGAAAAGCTCTTCAAGGCAGTACTCAAGAACTTCGGCAGCCGTATGCGTCTGATAGTTTCGGGCGGCGCCGCTCTCAACCCCGATATAATCCGCGACTTTGAGTCCCTCGGTATAACCATCCTTAACGGCTACGGCATCACCGAATGCGCGCCCCTTATCTCCTGCAACAGAAACAATTACCGCAAGACAGGCTCCGTAGGCCGCCCCATCCTTGACGAAGAGATAAAGATCGCATATCCCGACGAAAACGGCGAGGGTGAGATATGCGTTAAGGGCTCAAACGTAATGCTTGGCTACTTTGAAAACGAGGAAGCAACCAAAGAGGCGTTTGACGAGGAGGGGTACTTCCGCACCGGTGACCTCGGCAGAATTGACGCAGAGGGTTGGATCTATATTACCGGAAGATCAAAGAACCTCATAATCCTCTCAAACGGAAAGAACGTTTACCCCGAGGAGATCGAAACCGAGTTGTCGCGTATATACGGAGTTTCAGAGGTAATCGTTTACGCAGGTGAGAGCCGCTCGGACAAAACTAAGGAGCTGATAGTTGCGGAGATCTTCCCCGATAAGGAAGCTCTTGAGCTTCGCGGAATCACCGAGCTTAAAAAGTACTTCGACGAGGAGGTTGCCAAGGCAAATTCAAGAATGGCACCCTACAAGAAGATCGGACTTGTCAAGCTCCGTGAGGTAGAGTTTGAAAAGACGACGACCAGAAAGATAACCAGATTTACAATAGATAAAACTGTTGACTAATAACAAAAACTGAGGAAAACAGCAGGTTTTTACCCTCGCTCTCCTCAAAAAATCATTTATTATGGGGCTGTATCAATTTTTTAAATTTGATACAGCCCCATTGTTTACAGTTATCTCGAAATTTGAAAGTGCCTTTTATTCGGTTATGCCGAAAGAAAATCAAATCTCATGAATGCAGGCGAAATAAAAGCCGCCATTTTCGGCTATTATCCGTACTGATTCTTACTCTTAAGCACCTTGTATACCGTGCGGTAAGATTCGAGTCTGGATTCGGCTATCTCGCCGCGCCTGACCGCCGCCATAACGGCGCACTCGTCCTCCCCCTCTCCGACGTGGGCGCAGTCGGCATACCGACACTTGCCCTTATAGGGCAGAAACTCGCGGAAGGTTGCCTCAAGATCCTCCAGCGCGAAAAAATCGAACCTTGCGAAATCTATCAGAGAGAAGCCGGGTGTATCTGCGAGGAATCCTGTATCCACGCTGTCCTCTATATCAAATATTTCAACGTGGCGGGTGGTATGCCTGCCGCGTTCTATTTTTTTGGATATCTCTGCGGTTACAAGAGCAAGTGACGGAAAAAGAGCATTCATAAGAGTGGATTTTCCGACTCCGGATGCACCTGCGAATGCGGCAGTCTTGCCGCCACTGAGCGCACCACTTATATACTCTTTTAGTTCCGCTATTCCCTCACCGCTTTCGGACGACGTAACGAATGCGTCTATCCCCGCGCCCTTATAGATCGAAAGATATTCTGCCGCCGAGGCAGGGTCAAGATCGTTCTTAGTTATGATAACAACGGGATCAATGCCGTTATGCTCGGCAATAGATATAAGCTTGTCCACCGTCTCTATAACGGGGGACGGTTTTTTTGCCGCAAAAACTATGAAAATGTAATCAAGATTTGACACGGGCGGTCTGATAAGTGAGTTTTTTCGCTCCTCAAGGCGACCTATCACGACGCCGTCGGGAGTAAGCTCATCGACCGTTACCCACACGTTATCCCCGACGAGGAGCTTTTCCTCGTCTCTGTGAAGCGAGCCCTTGGCGCGGCAAGCGATCCTCGCCACTGTGCCGTCATCGCATACCCGCACCTCGTAAAGACCGCCGAGGCCCTTTACAATTTTTCCGTATCTTTCGGTTGCCAAATACTTCCCTCTCTTACTGTTGTTTTTCAGCCGCACTTCTTCTTAGCTGACCGCATGCGGCATTTACGTCAGCGCCGAGTCTGCGGCGCACGGTTGCGACAATACCAAGTCTCTCAAGCGTTGCGGCAAATCCGTTCGCCCCCTCAACGCTTCCCTCCTTAAATCCGCTCTCCTTGACTTCATTTACTCTTATAAGATTAACGTGTATCGGGGCACCCGTGCCGCGAAACGCGCCCTTAAGAAGTGCGGCAAGCTCCTCTGCATCCGCTCTTGAATCGTTCTTCCCCGATATTAGAGTGTACTCAAATGAAATGCGCCTGCCGGTCTTTTTGTAATAGTCAACGCAAGCGGTGAGAAGCGCTGAGATATTCCATTTTCTATTTATCGGCATTATTGCCGAGCGCTTCTCATCGGTTGCCGCGTGAAGCGATATTGAAAGAGTTATCGGAATATCTACCTCTGCAAGGTCGTATATTCTCGGTACTATTCCGCAGGTGGAAAGCGATATATGACGGTAGCCGATATTCAAACCGTCGGGATGATTTACGAGACGGAGAAACCGTATTACGTTATCGAAGTTATCAAGCGGCTCTCCTATTCCCATCATAACTATATTTGATATTCTCTCCCCCGAATCGCGCTCTGCGGCGATTATCTGACCGAGAAGCTCGGACGGCAGAAGGTCGCGATCCTTACCGCCGATCGTGGAAGCGCAGAATTTGCATCCCATAAGGCATCCGACCTGGCTGGATATGCAAAGCGTATTTCCGTGCTTATACTTCATCAAAACGCTTTCAATAGATGCGCCGTCGTGAAGCTTAAAAAGATATTTAACGGTTCCGTCGATCTTTGAGGTGAGTTTCATCTCGACGCGCGGAAGGGTGTCTACCGACATTTCCCGAAGTTTCTCGCGCAGGGGCTTTGAGAGTGTCGTAACGTCCTCAATTCGCTGCCCCCTGTGCAGAGCGAAAAACAGCTGCTTTGCTCTGAATTTCGGCTCTCCGATAGAGGCAAAAAACTCTGCGAGCTCGACGTCGGTCATAGAGTATAGATCAATTTTTTCCATATGTCACGCTTTTCTTTCAATCAGACTTACGAAGAAGCCGTCGGTACCGTGCACGTGCGGCAGAAACGTAAAGCATCCGCTGACCGACTCTGCATCTCCGATTTTAAAATTCACCGCACTGTATCCGGGATTTTCCGAAAGGAACTTCTTCACAACCTCTTGATTTTCCTGCGGTAAGAGGGTGCAGGTGGAATATATCATTCTGCCGCCGACACGCAAATAGCTTGCCGATGCGGTCAGGATTTCAAGCTGTAATTCGGGGAGCTCTGCAACACCCGCCTCGCTTCTGTAGCGAAGATCCGGCTTCTTTGCAAGAACGCCGAGACCCGAACAGGGAACGTCGCAGATGACCTTATCTGCCTTGCCGAGAAGATCTCTTATCGGATGCCTTGCATCTACCTCTCCGACCGAGACAGATGAAAGTCCGAGTCTATCTACGCCCGACTCTATAAGCGACAGCTTTGCCGCGTGTATATCAAGGCTTCGGACACTTCCCGTATCACGCATCAACATCGCCGCAGCAAAGCTTTTGCCGCCGGGACACGCGCAAACGTCAATGAGAAGATCGCCGCCTTCCGGAGAAAGCACCGAGACCGCGGCGGCACAGGACGAATCCTGGACAAAAAACTCTCCCTCATCAAATCCGGGTATGTATCTCGGATCGACACTTTCGGCTATACGTACGGACACCTCGGAATAGGGTGACGGCCGAGCTACTATACCGTCATCGCGAAGCTTAGCTATAAGAGCCTCGCGGCTTATCTTCAACGTGTTCACGGTAATATCTGTCGGGGATACCTCCGAGAGCCTTTCGAGAAGACGCTCACCCTCGGTCTCACCAAATACCGAAAGGTACTTTTTTACTATCCAAAGAGGAAAGGAATAGCGAACAGACAGGTACCGTGCGTTATTTTTCGCCCTGTCGGGCACCGGAAGCCCCCCACGCGCCCTGTCTGCCGTACGTAAAATTCCGTTAACGAATGCGCGCTCACCCTTATTCCTTGCAAGCTTTACCGACTCGTTTACTGCGGCGTGCGCAGGTATCCCACGCATATCAAAAAGCTGGCACATACCGAGCCTCAGGATGTTTTTCGTCGTGGGATCAATTTTGTCAATACTCCTGCCCGCAAATGCCGCGATATAATAATCGTAGGTTATTTTATGCTCCACGGTGGTATACAGAAGCGCGGTAAGAAGCGAGCGCTCCTCCCTCGTCAGCGGATCTGCCATATGCGACGAGAGCTGGAGATTAACGTACTTTCCAAGCTCCTCATATTCCCGAAGCATCGCGAGCGCAATAGTGCGCACATCTCTCCTAGCACTCATTATTCAAGAACGTCTCCAAGTCCTATCTTTCTGCCGCGAAGGAAATCTCCCGCACTCATTCTGCCCTTCCCCTCGGGGATAACGGCGGTTACCTTAAGCGCGTCCACACCGCAGGCAACGGTGAAATATCCGTCACCGACGGCAGAAGCGTCAATGACCTCACCCGGTCTGCCCACACCTGCTGTCGGATGCGCCTTAGATATCTTGATCATTTTACCGTTAAGGTAGGCGAATGCGCCGGGAATCGGCGTTACACCTCTTATACAGCAATCAAGCTCTGCGGCACTCTTTGAAAAATCTATTTTTGCATCCTGCTTTTCAACCTTTGCGGCATAAGAAGCAAGAGAGGAGTCCTGCTTCGTTCTCGTTGCCGTGCCGTCAGCTATTGCGTCAATAACCTCGGAAAGCATCCGCGCACCAAGCTCCGCAGAGCGGTCGTGCACCGTCTCAAAGTCGTCGGTATCTCCTATCGGAAAAGCCTCTGCCGATATGATATCGCCCGTGTCTAGTCCCTCGTCCATATACATTATAGTGACGCCTGTCTCGCTCTCACCCTCCATTATCGCCCTCTGCATAGGAGCCGCGCCCCTATACTTCGGGAGAAGTGACACGTGCACGTTTACACATCCGTATTTCGGGTATTCAAGCACCGCGGGCGGAAGTATCTTTCCGTATGCGACGACGGCAATAAGCTCGGGATCGTATTCACGCAAAAGACTCATAAAATCCTCGTCTCGTAACGTCGAAGGCGTGTGAGTGGGTATCCCGTGCTCAAGAGCGAGGCTTTTCGTCGGGGTCGGAGTCATTATCTTGCATCTTCCGCGCGGCTTATCCTCTCTTGATATAACGGCAACAACATCTTTACCGTCACCTATAAGCTTTTCAAGACACGTAGCCGATATTTCGGGAGTGCCCATAAACATTATTCTCATTTTTAATCCTTTGAAATCTGAACATCGGTATAAAGCTTGCCGTCGAGGTGATCGCACTCGTGGCAGATCGCACGCGCGAGAAGATCGGTTCCGGAAAGCTCGTATTCTACGCCGTTGCGATCGGTGGCACGCACCGTCACCGCCTTCGGTCTTTTAGTTATGCCGTACTGACCGGGATTTGAGAGGCACCCCTCGGATTCCCTCTGCTCACCCGCGAAGGCAATGATCTTCGGATTGATAAGCTCGTAGACTTTCCCTTCCTCAACCTCGATGACCGCGATCCTGCGAAGAACTCCGACCTGGGGCGCTGCAAGACCGCATCCGCCTGCCGCACGCATCGTCTCTATCATATCGTCAATAAGGGTCTTTATTCTGGGAGTTATCTCCTCTACCGGACGGGATACCTTTCTGAGAGTCGGCTCACCGAATTTAACAATTTTAAGAACTGCCATTTTTTCACCTTATATGCTGAGTGGGTTAACATCCACCGTCAGCGTTACCTTTCTGTCCTGCGCAAATTCCGAGAGAAGCTCGCGGAACAGTCCTCTCACCCTCGCGTTCAGTCTGCACTTGACCACCATTTTCATTCTGTATTTTTCGTTTACCTTATATACCTGCGCCTCAAACGGGCCGAACACCGTAAACGGTATTCCCGAATAGTCGCCCCGAAGCCTTGATATCATAGACTCCGACAGTTTCTTTGAACCGTCGAAAACCGCCCTCTCCGTATCCGACGTAACCGTCAGGGATACCATATCGCAGAACGGAGGATACGCGAGTTCGCGACGTATGGCTATCTCGCCATCGTAAAATTTATCGTAGTCCTGAAGGCAGGCGAGCTTTATGACCTCGTTTTTCGGAGAGTACGTCTGTATCACAGCAACACCGCCGTCCTTTGCGCGCCCTGCCCTGCCTATCACCTGCGTGAGAAGTGAGAAGGTACGCTCCGCCGCTCTGAAATCGCTGACGTAAAGCGAGGTGTCGGCGAGAATCGCCCCAACAAGGGTAACCTTCGGGAAATCATGTCCTTTCGCGACCATCTGAGTACCGAGAAGGATATCCGCCCTCTGCGCTCTGAAGTCCTCAAGCATTTTATCATAGGCAAGCTTTCCTGCCGTGGTATCCGCGTCCATACGCATCACAGGCATATCCGGAAGGTATGCCGTAAGCTCACTCTCAACCTTTTGCGTTCCGTATCCGAGGAAGGATATGTTATCGCTTCCGCAGGACGGGCACGTCCTCGGCGCGGGCTCTGTATGACCGCAAAGGTGACAGAGCATCTTACTGCCGCCCCTGCCGGTATGGTAGGTCATAGAGACCGAGCATCTGGGGCAGATAATGACCTCTCCGCAATTCTTACAGCTTATCTGACTGTTGTATCCGCGGCGGTTTAAAAACAGTATCGCCTGCTCCCCATTTTCACTTACAGTCTTAAGGGATTCGAGAAGCCGCTCACTGATCGGTGAGGTATTTCCGAGTCTTGCCTCCTCCCTCATATCTACTATAACGGCATCGGGAAGCTTTATTCCGCCGTATCTTTCTCTTATCGGAACGAGGGTGTATTTACCGCATTCCGCTTTATAAAAGCTCTCAAGCGAGGGAGTCGCCGAGGCTAAAAGCATCAGGGCGTTATGCCTGCCGCATCTATAAGCGGCAACGTCCCTTGCGTGATATTTCGGGTCACTCTCGGATTTATAGGTATGCTCGTGCTCCTCGTCGATAACGATCAGTCCTATATTCTCGAGCGGAGCAAAGACTGCCGATCTCGTGCCTATAACGAGATCTACCTCGCCCCCTCTTATTCTTCTCCACGCGTCGAGCCGCTCTCCCTGCGAGAGAGATGAATGAACGACGGCTACGCGCTCACCGTATCTCTTACAGAATATGGACACTGTCTGCGGAGTCAGGGCGATCTCGGGCACCATCATTATAACGCTCTTGCCGTCCGCGACGGTCTTATCGATCGCCTTCATAATGACCTTGGTCTTACCGCTTCCGGTCACGCCGTACAGCAGCGCCGCCCTCGGCGCATCCTCAAGATACAGCCCCTCTATACTCTCGTAAGCCGCGCTTTGCGCCCGAGTCAGCATTATCGGAGACGCGTCGCGCACGATGCCGTAGGATGCGTAAGGATTGCGGAATATCTCACCGGACACTGTCTTAATAATTCCGCGTGCCGCGAGTGACGTTATATTCGCCGCGCTGACACCGGGAAGCGCGCGCAAAATATCGTAGTCTGCGTCCTTTATAGGACGTAGGAACTCCAGAACCGCTCGCTGCCCCGCACTCTTTACTCCCGCGCGCCCCTTTGCTGAAAGCACCGAGTCTAGCTCCTCTGCCGTCACGGCAAGAGAGCAGGTGCGGCGGTACTTGATATTAAGCCTATCAGAAAGCGCACCCGGCGGCAATATTGCCCTCGCCGCCTCGCCGAACGTACAGAGCGTATATTCCTGCAAAAACAGACATAGCCCGAGCATTTCCTCCGTAAAGGAGAAGCGGCCTGCAACGACCGAATGCACGGGCTTTATGCTTGCTCCCTCCGATGCATCCTTTATCTTGACTGCAACACCGAGGCGAAGATTGTTCGCCCTGCCGAAAGGAACCTTGACTATATCGCCGCGCTTAACCTCATCCGAGCAGGAATAGTCAAACGGGCAGTCGACGTGATACGGCAGATCAAACAGATATACCTCACAATACATACCGCATCACTCCTTGTTTTTAAGCTTTATCAATACTCTTTCTTCTGCCGATCGACTTCGTCCGGACGAACCATCTTAAATCTGCCGTCAGCAAGCTTTGCAATCGCGATCTTAACAGCCTTCTGATCCTTGTACTCGGGGCTGATAAGTGCCGAGATCGGCTTATCCGTCTCGTGGTTTTCAATCATCTTCTGTGCGTTTGCCTTCATCTCAACGTACTCATCGGTAACGATGCGAGCGCACTTTGCAACGCCGACTACAAGCTCGTAGCGGTTGAAATTGTTGCCCGTAAGCTGTTCAATGGTAGGATAAATCATTTCTATATCTCCGTTTCTAATTATTCTTCGTCCTCTTCCTCGTCATCCGAGCTATCCTCGTTTGCGAGTCTGTTTGTTATGGTCTCTGCCTGTATTGCCGAGAGGATAACGTGGTCTGAATCGGTTATTATGACCGCTCTCGTGCGCCTGCCGCAGGAGACGTCTATTACTCTGTCGTCCTCCTTCGCATCCTGGACTAGGCGCTTTATCGGCGCCGAGTCGGGACCGGCGATGGCAACTATCCTGCCGGCAGAAACCATATTTCCGAATCCGATGTTAATGAATTTCATATCTGCTCCTTACTCAATATTCTGAACCTGCTCGCGTATTTTCTCAAGCTCGCCCTTCATATTGACGACGATGCGCGCGATGCGCGCGTTATTTGCTTTCGAGCCGATCGTATTCGTCTCGCGGTTCAACTCCTGCATAAGGAAATCGAGCTTTCTGCCCGACGGCTCGCTCATAGCGCATATATCGTAAAACGCACCGAAGTGAGAGCGCAGGCGCACGAGCTCCTCGTCTATCGCTATCTTATCAGCCCATACGGCGCATTCGGTGAGCAGACGGTTCTCATCGACCACAACACCGTTATCTCCGAGTATCTGGCGCAATCTTGCCTCAAGCTTATCGCGGTAGCCGACGGTATCCTCGCGAGAGATCTGCTCGACCTCATCTGCATATCCTCTGACAAGCTCTATCTTGCCCTTGATATCTGCCTCCGCCTTGCTTCCCTCAAGCTCTCTCATTTCCGAGTATCCCATGATAGCCTCGTCGAGCACGGAGCGGATAAGTTCCCATTCGCCCTCCATATCCGCCTCGGGTCTTTCGTATGTGAATACGTCCTGATTACGCGCTACCGACATTACAGATATATCGTCACGCAGTCCGAACTCATCCCTGAGACGGCGAAGTGCCGAAATATAGCTCTCGGCAAATACAGTATCAACGGCAACCGAGCCGACGTCTGCGGTATGGCGGTCAATAGTTACGAAAACATCGACCTTGGCGCGTGATACCGCATTCTTCTGTACGTATGCTTTGATCCTTTCCTCAAGGAAGGAGTAAGCGCGCGGAATCTTGACCGAGCAATCGAAAAATCTTGAATTTACACTCTTTATTTCGATCGTAACGTCCTTATCCTCGCCTTCGCGCTTTGCTCTGCCGAAGGCGGTCATGCTTTTAATCATTGGTTTTCACCGTATCCTTAGCAACTTTTTTCTTAGAAAGCTTATTTAGCGATTTGATCTCAGCCATAAATGAATCAACGTCCTGAAACTCGCGATACACCGATGCGAAGCGTATGTAGGAGACGATATCGATCTCGCGCAAATGCTCAAGCACCATCTCTCCGATCTGCTTCGAGGTGATCTCGGTAACAATGGAATTCTGCAGCTCTGCCTCAATGACCGCGGCAAGGTGTTCAGCATCCACAGGTCGCTTCTGGCAGGCGCGCTCGATACCGAGCATCAGCTTATGCTTATCAAAAAATTCTCTCTCCCCGTTTCTCTTTACCACCGCGATCGGAACGGTGTCAACGACCTCGTAGGTCGTGAAGCGCTTACCGCAGGCGGGGCACTCACGGCGGCGCTTAATGCTCGTGCCGTCGTCAACAGGGCGGGAATCAAGAACTCTGGAATCGGGATTATTGCATACGGGACATTTCATAAGACGTAATACCTGAACTTTCGCTACTAGTAAAATATATATTATTATATCACGAAAGCTTTTAAAAGTAAAGGGATTTGCCAAATTTTTCGTGTCATTCCAAAAAAAGAGAAAAAATGGCAGGATTTCGCCAACAATAATTGACAAAATCCCGCCCAAACCGACATCCGTGTTAAATTATTTCGTTTTCGTATCTTCCGATTTCTTTTCAAAAAGCCGATCAAACGCCGGTATATTCATACGCGCAAAGAAGCCGAAGGTCATAGGCCACAGAGTACCTGCGAACAAAACTATGAGGAAATAGCGCACAGCGCGCGCAACGTATTCATTGCCGAAAACGTATACAAGCGGAGAGGAAAGCCCTGCCTTAATTCCAAGAACGATAGCCAGACCTACGGCAAGCTTTATGATCTGCGCGTACCATTTAGCATCGGTCTCAAACTTGATTTTTGTGCGGTCGAGAATATACACGGGTATAAGTCCGACCATGCATCCGATGAGGGTTGACGCGTTCTTTCTTCCGCTTGCAAGATTATGGGCGTCAACGCTTGCCTCGGGCACGGTGAACGCATAGATCAAACCGCCAATCGCAAGAACAGCTGACACGCCGATTATGTACGGCATAAATTTGTGGAAGCGCTCCTCTGTTTTAAACATCGGGTAAAGGGCAAAAACAAGTGCCGATGCAACAAGGATAGAAACGCCTACGTCAAGGGGCGTGTGGACTCCGAGGTACATTCTGGAGAATGCGACGAGGACGGCAACCGTGATAAAGGTTATCCTTATCGCAAGGCGGCTCGACCAACGCGCAACGCCGCCGAACGTGCCGACTGAGTTCTGCGTATGTCCCGACGGGAAGGAATACCCCTCTGCCGCGGGCTTTGCGCTCTCAACCGCATTAAACGTCGGATCCTTCACCCAAGGGCGAGGTATTTTAAACATCAGCTTGAGCGCCTGGTTTATTACCGTACCGACAAGTCCCGTGATGAGAATGTAATATCCCTCTCGCTTGCTAACGCACCAGAATATGAAAATTGCGGCAACGAGGAATACCGTCTCCTCACCGAGGCGTGTTATAAGAGAAAACAGAGTGTCAAAGAATGGATTTCTTATCCCCTCAAGAAATTTAAGGAATTCCATAAAGATCTCCTTTATTAATTAGGTCATATGCTCAGAAGCAGTGCAATAAGAGGCATAGTGACAATAGACAGGATGGTGGATACTGCGACCACCTTGCTGACGTAGGCGGAGTCGCAATCGTACTTTTCCGCAAACATCGTAGCGCTCGTCGCAACCGGGGCTGACGCCATAACGAGAACCGAGGTCATAACGTCGATATCGATCGATATAACGAGCGATACGAGGCGCATAACCGCAAACACGGCAACCGGAAGTATCACGTGGCGCAGAGCAAGACAGATATAAAGCGCCTTTTCCTTAAAGAAGCCGCGAAGATCGATCTCTGCAAGTCTGAGTCCGAGTACTATCATAGAGAGAGGAGCAACGAGGGATTTAAGTCCGTCAAGCACCTCGACGGCAAATCTCGAATACACGGGAAGCGTTGCCTTATCCACGTTCGCGTCAAGCGAGAGGAAGAAGCAAACAAGACCTATAACTGCGGCAAGCATCGTGGGATGAAGAGCAACCTTCGCGATCGATATCCCGTCGTTTTTACGCATTTCGGCGCCGTCGCAAACTCCGTCGCCGTCTATATCTCTGTTAGCGGTGCAAATATAAACTCCGAGCGTCCAGAGCCACGCGTTAAAGGTTATATTGTAGATAGACGCGTATATTAGGGCGTCCGCGCCTATTACCGATTCGATAAGCGGCATACCCATAAACGCGGCGTTTGAAAATATCGTCGCAAATCTTAGCATACGGCGCCTTGAATCTATACTCTTTTTAAAGCAAAGCATAGCGACCGCGGTAAATATCAGGTGCGCTATTATCGAAAAGATAAACACGTAAAGCATATTTACGAGCATCCTGCCGTCGTATGCGCGAAGATAGGAACGAAGAATCAGCGCCGGCTGCGCTATATAGAGAACGAGATTTGAGAGCCCCTTGCCAAGCCCGTCGGTCGATAGCTTGGTTTTTTTCAAAATTACACCGGGCACCATCATCACGAAGAAGATGCCCACGGTATATATCAATTTATATGCGATATCCATATTTCTCCTGATTAATTAACCTCTGCCTTGTGGGCAAGAAAAGGGCACGGAGAAGTCTCTCCGTCCCTTTTCATATAGATTTGATTTAATTCTGCCCAAATGCAGATCGGTAATTATTCGCCGATAAGAGCCTTTACGCAGTTTACGATTCTCTCATCCTTTGCGTTGCTGTAGAAGAGCTCCTTGAAGTTCTTGGTTCCGAGAGCGCCGAGAACAAGCTCACGGTCAAGATTCTCAAGGATGTAAACGAGATCGGTATGAGTTACCTTCTTAACCTCGTCAAGGATCTTCTTATTTCTCTGCTCGGGAACTGCTCTTTCACGGGGATAACCGAGACCCCACTCGGAAACGAACAGCTTTTCAAATACGTACTGGAGATTGAGCTCGCAGCCCCAGCCCCAACCTTTAGCGAAGGGCATAGCAATAGCGTTACCGTTATTAACCTGAGTGAACTGATATGCATCGGTGGGATCTACAACGTGTCCGCAAAGAACGCCGGGGAATGAGTTACATGCGAGCATTGCGCCCTCACCCGTGCCGCAACCGGTAATAACGAGGTCACATGCGCCGGAATTAAGAAGAACTGCGGAGAGAATACCGATCTGTACGTAGGTAAGCTGCTCCTTATCCTCAGCGGAATACATACCGTAGTTGAACACCTCGTGGCCGAGAGGCTCTACTACCTTCTTAAGCGTGTCGCAGATAAGAGCATTCTTAGCTGCCTGGCTGTTTTCATTAATAAGTGCGATTTTCATTAGCTTCAAACCTTTCTGTATATAACAATTTTATTTACGGAGTAAGTCTGTTAGGGCCGCGGAAGAGGAACTGAACCTCTTTTATGGAAAGACCGAGGAACATCATCGTAAGCCTGTCTATACCGAGACCAAAGCCGCCATGAGGGGGACAGCCGTACTTGAAGAACTCAAGATAGAATTTAACGTCATCCGCAAGACCCTTTTCCTCTGCCTGCGCCCGAAGAATGTCGTATCTGTGCTCTCTCTGCGCACCCGTGGTTATCTCAACGCCGCGCCAGATAAGGTCGTAACCCTGCGGAACGCCGTTTTCGTCTCTCATATGATAGAAGGCTCTCTCCTTCGCGTCATAATCGGTTATAAAGAGGAATTCGTGACCGAACATATCACGGCAAAGCTGCCTTGTCATTCTCTCCGCCTCCGTGGTAAGGTCACCCTTAAGCTCATCGGGAACGGTGTATCCGTATCTCGTCTCAAGCTCGGCGTAAACGTCCGAAAGCTTCATACGGGGGAACGGAAGGGTAGGAACGACAAGCTCCTCTCCGGTTATCTCAAGGATCTTATCGCCGCACGCAGCCTTTACCTTCTCTATCGCGTAGGTAAGGAGCTCCTCCTCTATTTTCATTACGTCATCAAAGCTGTCGATATACGAGAATTCAAGGTCAAATCCCGAAAATTCGGTTGCGTGTTTATTCGTGTAGGACTTCTCAGCTCTGAATACGGGACCCGTCTCAAAAATTCTCTCAAGTCCTGCAGCCATAGCCATCTGCTTATAGAACTGGGGCGACTGAGCAAGATACGCCTTTCCGTCAAAATACTTTACCTCAAAAACGTCCGAGCCCGACTCGCTGGCTGCGGCAATGAGCTTCGGGGTGTGTATCTCAATGAAATTCCTCTTGAGAAGGAACTCGCGCATAGCGGAGGTAAGCACCGTCTGAAGAGCAAACAAAACGCGGTTAACGTCGCGACGCAGATCGATCCATCTAAAATCCATCTTTACGTCGATATCCGAATCGTCCTTTATCGGAAGCGCCTCGGCTATCGATTCTATCTTCATCGAAGTGGGATACATCTCGATGCCGCCGAGCTTTACGTACTCACTTGCAACGACCTCTCCCTCAAAGGTAACTACGGAATGTATTGTCAATTTATCAAGCATCTCACAGAATTCGGGATGCTCCTCCTTGATTACCGTTACCTGCATTTTCCCCGTAAAATCCTTCACGACGATAAACGCCATATTCTTCTTGTTGCGGAAGTTCTCAACGAAGCCGGAGATACGGCGGATACCGGGGGTTATATCCTTAATATAGGTTCTTTCCATATCCTTTTCCTTTCAGG
Source organism: Eubacteriales bacterium (assembly GCA_045652665.1). Taxonomy (GTDB): domain Bacteria; phylum Bacillota; class Clostridia; order Oscillospirales; family CAG-272; genus UBA1740. The sequence goes on from JAZRUS010000050.1 coordinate 22,691, forward strand.
TTTTCTATCACCAAAATATTATATAATATTTTACATCAGTTGTCAAGACCCTTCATCCACTTCAAGGCTTCGGTTATCCATATCTCTGCCCTCGGCTGGACTAGTTCCTCCCGTCCGTTTGAGGAGTACTCGGTGGCAATCGCGATTCCGTGCGGTCCGTATGGGAATAGATGAAGCTCCACAGGCACGCCTGCATCGTAATACGCCTTTGCAAGGCTAAGCGAACCGTCGATCGGCACGGCCCTGTCACCCGAGGTATGCCAGATAAAAGCAGGCGGAGTGTCGGGCGTAACGTTTAACTCTACCGACATAAGGCGCTTTTCCTCGTCGGTATATTCGCAAAGCGGCTTTTTCAGAAGATTTTTAAAGGAGCCTTGGTGAGTGTTTGCTACGGCAGTGATAACGGGATAGCAGAATATCGCGCCGCGTATCTTCAGATAATCCTTAGGGAGACCGAGCAAATTCTCTGCCACCGGATAAAGTGTCGCGAGAGTTCCGAGAAGATGACCCCCTGCCGAATATCCGAGGGCAAAGATGCGTTCGGGATCAACATGATACACCTCCGCATTTTCCTTTATGTATTCGAGGGCGCGAGCCGCATCAAGAAGCTGCCGCGGATATTTCGCGTGCTCACCTACGCTGTATTTCAAAACAAACGCACTGACTCCGTGACCGAGAAGCGCAAGAGCCGTGTAAAGTCCCTCACGCACACAGACGCTGGAATATGCTCCACCGGGAATAATGAGCACAGCATCACGCAAAGAAACCTTCTGGTCATTCACCGCGTAGGTCTCAATAAATACTCTGTCATCCTCTTTATCAAAAAAGATCTTATTATGTATCATAACTTGCCTCCGAAAATTGAAAAAATTAATTACAAAGTAATTATACATTAAATGCCGAGATAAATCAACCCGTGGAAAAAACATTTAAATCTATCTAATCCAAAACTGAGGAGCAGATGTTACTCTGCTCCTCTCTTAGAACAAGCTGTCACGGAAAGGGAAGGTCAATTCCTGCCGTAGTACAGATCTTGCTTTTCTTCTTCCGTAAGCTCATCAATCTCCGCGCCCTGACGCATAGCCGTCCACGCCCTATTAGGTACCGGAGGGTTAAAAGCCGGAAGCTCAATACCCGGAGTATTAATGCCGGGGATTGCATCCTTATAGCCTGTATCACGCGACTTTGGCTGCTTGCCGCCGTTCATTATCTTAGGAAGCTGATTATCGTTCTTCTTTTCCATATTCATCACCTCACATTAGGATCAAATATATATTTTGCAGAGCGTCTCAAAATATACTTGATTTAAAAAGAAAAGTATGGTAAAATAAACAAGAGAAAAGAGGGAGGATATGCAAACAATGCTTTACAACAATCTAAGCGGATATCTTCGGGAAAAATATGGCAAAAGATTAAAAAAGATATGCATTGACGGCGGCTTCTCTTGCCCCAACAGGGACGGAAAATGCGGCACGGGTGGCTGCATATACTGCGGAGAGCGAGGTTCGGGAGAGCATATTGCCCCTGCCCTGTCGATCGACGCGCAGGTCAGGGCGGCGCTTGACGGCGCATCGCCCGATGACCTCTTTATAGTCTACTTCCAGAATTTCACCAACACATACGCAGACACTGATGAGTTAAAAAAAAGGTACGATGCCGCGCTTATCGATAACCGAATTGTCGTCCTTTCAATAGGAACGCGCCCCGACTGCATAGACGAAGAAAAAGCAAAACTGATAGCATCCTACAAAAACAAAGTCGACGTATGGGTAGAGCTGGGACTCCAAACCGCAAACGACAAGACAGCGGAACGAATCAATCGCGGATATCCGCTCTCGGTATTCGACGGCGCGGTAAATATACTGAAGAAATACAGTATTCCTACTGTAGCGCATATGATAATCGGACTGCCGGGAGAAGGTCGCGAGGATGCGATAAATACCGCGGAGCATCTTGCATCCCTTGATCTTTTCGGCGTAAAAATACACTCAATATACGTTATGCGGGGAACACGCCTTGCAGATGAATATCTGAAAAACTGCTATACGCCCCCTACCCTTTCCGAATTTGCACAGATATGCGCCGAGTGCGTCGGTAGAATACCGAAAAGCGTCGTGATACACAGGCTGACGGGCGACTGTCCGCGCCAGCTGCTTCTGGCTCCGGATTGGAACAAAAACAAAACCGCGATACTTGACGAGATAGTTAAGATAATGAAAGAAAAAAATATATCTCAAGGCTCCCTCGTTTTACATTGATAATTATTGGATGAAAGCAAATTATCAGAGATGTGTAATCAAGGGCAGAGCGAGAGATGTACCAGGGTACGCCGAATGAGGAAATGAAAATAAAAATCGAGGGAAACCATAGGCAATCATCCCCTCTTCCCTAAAAAGAGTACAGAGGCACCGTGCAGGTTTACTATGCACAGTACCTCTGTTTTTTATTTGATTATGACTATATTGAGTAAAATTATCCTTAGTTTGTTATCTTGCGGATATCTCTCTGATATATTCCTCAAGGGAGCTTACTTCCCCCTTCCACATTTCCTCCACGTACGCCTCAAAGCCAAGATCAAGCTTCGCCGCCTCTATATAATCAGCCTGGAGGGGATATGCCGGAGAGGCGAAAACCGCCTGCGAGTAATAGAGTGTGATATCGTTTTTCAGATCCACTGCGTTAAAAGCCCCCGCTGCTCCGTTCCAACCAAAGTCCGTACGCTTTGCGGTATGATCGGGTGTTCTAACCCCTAGTCCGTAGCCGTAGCCCTTTGATACCTTGCAAACGGGACGTTGGAAATCGGTCAAATAATCAACGGTCATCTTAGCTACCGTATCAGCTGAAATGATCCTGTTAGTTCTAATTCCTTCAAGGAATTTTATATAGTCACTGACGGTGGAAACACAGCCTGCTCCGCCGCTCTCGTATTCCGTGCCAAGCTTAAAATTACGTATATGCTTTCCGACGTTCTCGTACTCACTTTTTTCATTATTGTATAAATACTGCGTGCAAACCTCGGGGACGCGCTCCTCAGGCAGACTGTAGGTGGTGTTCTCCATTCCCAGCGGATCAAATATCCGCTCCTTCACGTATTTTCCGAATCTCTTGCCGCTCACCGTCTCAACAATTGCAGCAAGCACGTCGTGCGAGAGGCTGTAGCGCCAATTCTCACCCGGCTCAAATTCAAGCGGCATTGCGGCAATGTAATCCATCATTTTCACAGTCGGGCATCTGCCCTCGGTTTCTGCCTTTCCACGTGCTATCTGCTCACACTTAAGATTGTAAGAAAGTCCGCCCGTCATCGTAAACAGGTGGAAAAGCTTTATTTTTTTCTCTGCCTTAAATATTCCGCCGTTCTTCTTTACAGTCATATCGCCAAAAGCCGGGATATACTCTGCAACATCATCGCTAAGCGAGATCAGACCATCCTCAAGAAGTGTGAGGGCCGCTGAGCAGGTAATGAACTTTGAACAGGAATATAAATCGAAAAGAGTGCTGTCGGTCAGCGGTGTACCGTCCTCGTCGCGCCTGCCTCGTATATCGCGGAATACCTCCTTGCCGCCATGATATATGACGAGATCCATAGCCGGAATCCCAAGCTCTTCACTCTTATCAAGAAGTCTTTTTACATTTTCAAACATTTTTCCTAATCCTTATATCTTAGTTACACAGCAGTGTAGACCACATATCCCGATGTTTTTAAGACGGAGCTGCCTCAATGAAATTACCGAGACAGCTCCTAGCAAATATTATTTGAAATACTTGACCATAGATTTGAACATCTTGATATCGTAATCACCGATAACGTTGCGGTAAAGGCCGGCGCCGATTCTCTCGGAGTGACCCATCTTACCGAATACTCTGGCATCGGGAGAGGTGATACCCTCTATCGCGAGAGTTGAGCCATTGGGGTTATAATCGATATCGTAGGTAGCGCATCCGTCAAGATCGACGTACTGAGTTGCTACCTGACCGTTTTCGATAAGACGCTTCACCGTCTCGTCGTTTGCAAGGAATTTACCTTCACCGTGCGAGATCGGAACGTTATACACGTCGCCGACGTTGCACTCCGCAAGCCAGGGAGACATATTGGATGCGACACGGGTCCTTACTATCTTGGACTGGTGGCGCGCAATAGTATTGAAGGTAAGAGTAGGACAGGACTCATCGGTATCGATGATCTTACCAAACGGAAGAAGTCCGAGCTTGATAAGTGCCTGGAATCCGTTACAGATACCGCACATAAGTCCGTCTCTGTTATCAAGAAGATCGGAAACCGCCGCCTTGACGCTCTCTCCGCGGAAGAACGCGGTGATAAACTTACCTGAACCGTCGGGCTCGTCGCCGCCGGAGAATCCGCCGGGAACAAAGATCGCCTGTGCGGTCTTTATCTTATTTGCAAAGGTTTCCGCGCTTCTCTTAACACCCTCTGCAGTGAGGTTATTTATAACGAATATTTCGGGATCTGCGCCTGCGTCGCGAACAGCCTTAGCGGAATCGTATTCGCAGTTCGTGCCGGGGAATACGGGGATGAGAACCTTGGGTGCCGCACACTTAACTGCGGGAGCCTTACGGGACTCTACGCTGTAGGACACGGTCTGGGGCTTATCCTCGCGCGACTTGATATTACAGGAGTATACCGACTCGAGCTTATCCTCGTATGCGGCATTTATCTCATCGGCGCTGACGGTCATATCGCCGTAAACGAAGTCACAAGCCTCGGTAACCTTACCGAGAAGCGCGCCCTCGGAGCATTCGCCCGCCATCTCAAGGATGAATGAGCCGTAGCTGTAGCCGAAGATATCCTCAATCGAGAGCTTTGAATTAAACTCAAATCCGAAGCCGTTACCCATTGCCATCTTCATAACTGCCTCAGCGACACCGCCGATGGTGGGAGTATAAGCAGCAAGAACCTTACCTGCACGCATAAGCTCGGTTACGGTCTCAAATACCTTCATAAGAGACTCTGCCTTGGGCAGACCGTTTTCGTCGTTTTCGGTACGGATAACGGTAACTCTGCTTCCGGCGTTCTTGAACTC
>JAZRUS010000051.1:0-3454 GCA_045652665.1 Eubacteriales bacterium
ACAGGCTGCTGTTGAGTTCGCAGTTGCGGCTTCCGCGCTCAAGCACTCTATCGAGGGCGACTACAATATGGTTACTCTCGCTGAGGTTGAAAAGCTTGCCGGCGGCGACGGTTCGGGAAGAATTCAGAGATAATTTATTAATGTAAAAACAGTCCTTCGGAGATCTCTCCGAAGGACTGTTTTATTTTTAGACAACAGACAGCTCGATGATGCCTAACAAAACCGGTATGTCCAAAACCCACTTCTCACTCTTGCTTAACAAAGGAGGAACTACCGAATATTCATTATTTCCTACCGCTTGGCTAAAATGCTTGAAATTTATTTTTGATTCGTTTATAATTATTGACGTAACACACTCACAAGAGGAGGACGTATGGAGAATATAATTGAAATCAGCGGTCTCAAAAAAAGCTTTGGGGATATACGTGCGGTCGATGATCTTAGCTTTTGCGTCAAGGAAGGAGAGCTGTTTGCCTTTCTCGGAGTTAACGGAGCCGGAAAATCAACTACCATAAATATAATGTGTGCCCAGCTGAAAAAGGATGCCGGCACGATAAAGATCGGCGGTCTCGACCTTGACTGTGACCGCGATCGTATAAAGCGGGAGCTTGGTGTAGTATTTCAAAGCTCGGTGCTTGATGCCGCACTGACAGTTTATGACAATCTCGAGTGCCGCGCGGCACTTTACGGTATAACCGGTGATGCTTTTAAAAAGAGGCTAGGCGAGCTGTCCCGACTGCTTGATCTTGACGGACTTATGACCAGAACGGTAGGAAAGCTGTCGGGCGGTCAGCGCAGGCGTATCGATATTGCGCGTGCGCTGCTGCACAAGCCGAGAATACTGATACTTGACGAGCCGACCACAGGTCTTGACCCTCAAACGCGAAAGACACTTTGGACGGTAATATCCGAGCTGAGAAAAAATGAGAATATGACCGTTTTTCTTACGACGCATTATATGGAGGAAGCGGCGGAAGCAGACTACGTGGTGATAATAGACAGCGGAAGAATTGCCGCGAAGGGAACGCCCCGCGAGCTCAAAAATAATTACACGGGTGATTTCATAACCCTGTACGGAATATCCGAACAGGAGGCGCACCGGCTTTTTGCGCCATACGAGCGCGTTCGTGACGCATACCGATTTGCGGTTCGGGATACAAAAGAGGCAACAGAGCTGATACTTTCGCATCCCGATCTGTTTTGCGATTATGAAATAACCAAGGGAAAGATGGACGACGTATTCCTCGCCGTGACGGGCAAGACGCTATCCGATAAGGAGGAAAAATGAACACTGCACTTATACTTATAAAAAGAGACGTTAAGATGTTCTTCAAGGACAAAGCAATGTTTCTGACCTCACTGCTCACACCGGGAATACTTCTCGTTCTTTACGCAACCTTCCTTGCAAACATATACCGTGACAGCTTTGCTTCCGGCATGCCGGAGGGCGCTGTCTCCGACGCACTTATTGACGGGCTCGTCGGTGCTCAGCTGATCTCCTCGCTTCTCGCGGTCTCTTGCGTTACCGTTGCATTCTGTTCTAATTTCCTTATGGTTCAGGATAAGGCAAACGGAACGGTGAAGGATCTGATGATATCTCCCGTAAGCGCATCTAAGCTGTCCGTCAGCTACTACGTCTCGACCTTCATTTCAACACTGATTATTTCGCTCGCGGCTATTGCTATCTGCCTCGTTTACGTGGCTTTTATCGGATTTTATATGTCGTTTGTTGACCTGCTTTTACTCCTCATTGACGTTCTGGCTCTCATAGCCTTCGGAACAGCACTTTCGTCAATAATCAATTTCTTTCTTACAACGCAGGGGCAGATATCTGCCGTCGGCTCTATCGTCAGTGCCGGCTACGGCTTTATCTGCGGCGCATATATGCCGATATCCTCATTCGGAGAGGGACTCAGACGGGTTATTGCATTTCTTCCCGGAACGTACGGCACCTCCCTGCTTCGCAACCATACGATGCGAGGCGTGCTCTCAGCTATTGAGGACGAGGGCGTTCCCACAGGGGTAGTCGACGAACTGCGCGACCTGCTTGACTGCAACGTATACTTCTTTGACACAGCTGTCAGCGAGCCTGTAATGTACGCTATCCTGTTCGGCTCAGGGGCATTACTCCTCGGTGTATACATACTGATGAACTTCCTTAGAAAAAAAGACAGCTAAATAAGCTATGTTGGGTCAGCTTTCTTCAAAACCAGGTCAGGATGGAGCTTTGTCACCGCCCTTTCCCGCATCCATCGGGAACAGAAGCAATCTATCTCCCGTCGGGTAATATATTCCGAGAAAGACCGCTGCGGCGTTTTTAAAACCGCACTCCTTTAGTTTTTTATCGAGCCACCTCTCATCGCGGCCGACGCGTGTAAGATTATTGCTGACAGTTCTGCCGTCCATTATAAGCTCCACGCCGACTGAATCTCCGTCCACGGGCAGGTCGAGGTCCGCCGGCTCAAGCGGCCTTGCCTCCGGTTTCGGCAGTATCGACAGCTTCCCGTTATGCTCGAATATTGCCGTCTGTATCTCATCAAGATCAAAATACCCCTGCTCACGGCAGAGAAGCAGAAATTCCGAAAGATCAAGCTTTGCGCTCTTTAAATTATCCCGATATATACGGCCTTCCCTCATAAGAACGGTGGGAGAGCCGTTTATATATTTTCTCGTTTTCGGGAATTCTCGCGCCACCCAGCTTAGGGCAACCGATATCGCACCGTATATTGCAAGCGTGATAAGCGGCCGCCACGGCTCCTCAAGGTCGATCGCAAGCTCCGCTGCCACCGAACCTATCGTAATACCGCTGATGTAATCGAAAAAGTCAAGCTGCGCTACCTGCTTATGCCCCATAAGCTTTGCTATCAGAAACAGTGCCGCAACCGAAAGAAGCGAGGTAAGAACAATTTTAATTACGTCCATAATTACTCCGGAGTTTTCTTTTTACTGTGCCCCGGAGTTTTTATTTTATGCCTTGTTCATAAACTTCACGCGTTTTCTATTTGTTTAAAATTTTATTTAAATATTGACAGCCGGTAACGTAGCATTACGGAGTATTTTTCTTGATATATATCTAACCGTAAAATCATTCTTTAAATGAGGAAAGACACGGGTAAGTCCCAAAACTTGCCCGTGTCTTTTTCGTTTTTATCTCCCTCGTCTGCGTTCTTCGCGCCTGTCTAGAAATTCATTGATTTTGAGCTTTACTACAAGCTTGCTTCGCACTTTTTCATAGAGATTATCCACCTCGGGAAACGGGAGGTAGGTGCCGCCGATGCGCTCACGGCACAGACGGTTCATTCGTATTTTATGACGCTTGCTTGGCGGTTTGATTTCAATATCCTTGCTTTCTTCCTCATCTTCGCGAATTTTCGCATCCATTGCTTCTGCTAATGCGCGCTTGAAATACTCACGGTTCTCGTTTTGCTTTACCTCGGAAAAATTCTCACCGTTT
>JAZRUS010000052.1:0-25924 GCA_045652665.1 Eubacteriales bacterium
GTGTTGCCGAAAAGGCGCAGAACGCGCAGGGCCTGCTTGTTGATGGCTTCCATGGAGCGCAGCAGCGGAGTCTTTTTGTCCAGTGCTTCGCCGCCGTAGGAGCAGAAAGCAGTGGGAATGCACAGAACATTCTCCTTTATAAAGGCGTAGGAAGTGGGGTCCCATGCAGTGTAGCCGCGGGCCTCAAAGGTAGCGCGCAGACCGCCGGAGGGGAAAGAGCTGGCGTCAGGCTCACCCTGTATAAGCTCCTTACCGGAAAACTCCATTATCGCTTTTCCGCCGCCGACGGGGGTGAGGAAGGCGTCGTGCTTCTCGGCTGTAACGCCGGTCAGAGGTTGGAACCAATGGGTAAAGTGCGTCGCGCCGTGCTCGATCGCCCAGTCCTTCATAGCGCCCGCAACGACGTCGGCTATTCCGGCGTCTATTTCTTTTCCGGTAGCCATGGTGTTTATCAGAGATTTGTAAACGTCCTTCGGGAGTCTTTCCCTCATAACGTCCTCACTGAAAACCATAGATGCAAATATGTCGGGAATGCGTTTGTTTTCCATTGATTCTCGTAGCCCTTTCTGTTTCTGAGAGTATAATAAATATATTATACAATATACTTCAAAGAATGTCAATTAAAAAATTGCGCGAAGATTTTAGCTATTGACATTTATTGCTTGAAATGATATACTTATAAGGTGAGATAATGTTGCCGCTTTTGCTTTTTGCGGCTTTACATAAAACGAAGGATTGTTTAATGTATTATATAACACTTGACCTTGAATGGAATCAGGCGTATGCGGAGAAGGCTCTTGCAGTGCAGAAGCGGCTCTCGCGCAGACTGCGCGGTGAGGTTATTCAGATCGGCGCGGTAAAGCTCGATAAAAATATGAACCCCTGCGGCTCGTATCAGGTTATCGTTAAGCCTAAGTATTTCAAAAAACTTCATAAGCACGTCTCTGTTCTGACCGGTATAACGCAGGATCAGATGGATCTCGGCTACGCGCTCCCCGATGCGGCAGAGAGATTCCGCAAGTGGTGCGGTCGTGATTTTGCATTCCTGACCTGGGGACCGGACGACATACCGATGCTTAAGGAAAATCTGAGGGTGCACGATCTGCCCACATCGTGGCTTGACAGGACTTACGATCTTCAGCTCATATTCAACAGGCAGACTGACGGTGGGGCAATGCAGCGGTCGCTTGAATATGCTATGGAATATTTTGAATTACCGCAGAATCTCCCGGCGCACGATGCGCTGAACGATGCGTATTTTACCGCGCTCGTCGCAGCAAAGCTTGACGTTGAGGAGGGAATAAAGAACTATGATCAGGGGCGCGGAGAGCTTCTCTTTGATACCGTGATCGGAGATGCCGACGCAGGCGAGGACGGATACGTTACCATAAACGAGATGCTTGGGGACGGGATAGTAAGCGCACCGATGTGCCCGCTATGCAAAAAGCCGCTTGCTCGTAAGCTCCCCGTGCTTCACTCAAAGGGGCAGAGATACACATACCTCTACTCCTGTAAGAAGGACGGAGATATGCTCCTCTCTCTTAAGCTTCACCGCAACTTCAACGAGACCTGGCGCGCAAAGCTCACCGTGGAGCAGGCAAACGCCAAAAAGGTTGACGAATTTAAGAAGTCTCTTGAGCGCAGCAACGCAAAGAGAAAGGCGAGAAGAAGAAAGCCGCGCAGAAAGCCGCAGGTCGCGTCAGTGCCCGCGGAAAGCACCGGACAAACCACGGAATGAAAAAATAAAACTTTTTTTGCGAATGTCAAGTAGTTATTTGCAAAATGGGTAATTTTTTTTGAATATTCAGTTTTTCAAGCTCTCTTGTGAAGCGTTTAGTGCTACTTTCGCCGTTAAAGATGGCTCTTGGATAGTCATTGATGAAGTTCTGGACGTATTGAATGTAGGCGGTGCTGTAATTGCATATAGGAGTGCCCTTCGGAATAAATCTGCGGATAAAGCCGTTCTGGTTCTCGTTGGATCCTCGCTCTGACGAGCAATAAGGATGACAGTAATACACCGTGGTTCTTTTCTTGTGTGTGTACGGAGATATTTCTATACCCTCGGTATCGGAGAACTCGGTGCCGTTATCAAACGTTATGCTTTTGAATATCTCTCGGAACGTCTTGCTGCCGAGTCTTCTTTCAAGACGGTTGAACAGTCTTACCGTGCTTGCTGCCGTTTTATTCATACTCTTTAATATTATTTCCATTCGGGTGAGCCGTTCTGTCAGAGTCAGGACGGTTTCACCTTTTTTATTTGTTCCTATAACGGAATCTCCTTCCCAATGTCCGAAGGTTTCACGTGCGTTAATTTCGGGACTTCTACGCTCTATTGAGTGCTCAACGTTAGGAAGTTTTTTAGCCTGTTTTTCTTTCTCTGCCTTGTTTTTTCTATTGCCTTTATGCAACAAATGTTTATTTGATACCTTGAGAAACACACCTTTATCTATGTAAGAATAAAGAGTTACCCGGCATACCTTTGTTTTGAATTTAAGTCCGTGTTCTTTTATGTAAAGCAGTATCGCACCGGGAGAATATCCTTTGAGGATCATATCCTCTACGAAGTCTGCGAACTCTTTATCCCGGTCGAGCTTTATAGGCGCGCCCTTTGCTGTTGCGTTTATATCTGCGGACAGTTGAGCTTTATCTGCGCTGTATTTTCGTGTTTCCGTCCAATCGGTATTACGATGCATATAATAGCCTCTTTTAAGCTCGTGGTATATTGCCTGATGTGTATAGCCTAACTGTTCGGCTATTACCTTTACAGGTACACCTGCATTATAGAGTGCTTCGAGTTGATCTCTAGATCTTTTTGTGAATGTTTTGTAGCTTCTTTTCGTTCTTTTCATTTTTGGATAAACTCCCTACATGGCTATACGCCGTTATGTTCTTTACAGTCTGTTTATGCTTCTTTGCATATACTGGCTGTTTTTTTGTTTGGAGGCGGAGCGGTGGGGAGGGCGAGGGAAAAACGGCTACTCGCCTTGCTTTTTCCCTCGGCCTATCTCCTCCACCACTCTCTTGCTTCCGGCTCTTTGTTTCCGTTAGAATCGGTTTGTTTTTGTGGTTCGTTCTTGCCTCTCGGCAGATATATGAAATTTGTTTTCTTTGCCGTAGGACAAGTGAAAACCTTATCCGCGGTTTTCCCCAACTCTTTCCGTAGGAGTTGGCTCCCCTTTCCCTGCGAGTGCTCCATATCTGTATCACTTTGATTGAGTCAATGTCGGCAAGATTTTTTCTTAACACACGGGAGAAAAAATCCGTAAAACTTTTTGAAAAACTTTTTGTGACGCCGCGGGGAAAAACTTTTTAAAAAACTTTTCCGTCCTCGTTGACTCCGTGATACTGATATGGAATTCTGTAACCACGAAAGCGAAGGCGAGACTTCGCTTTCCTCAATCACTTTTTTTGATTATGGGGGGGGCGCGGTTGCGCTTCGCGTGGTCGGTGGGCGCGTAAGTTCCCCGACAGTGACCGGGTACGGCTGAATATATCCGGGGTTGAAAAGCCGAACAGTGAATTTAGGTAGGTAGAAAGGAATGGACGAAAAGAACTTGGCTTCTGATAAACATCTTTTGAGGGCAATTCTCGAACTTATTGCAAAGTGCGAAACTCTCGAAGAACTCAGAGAGTCCATCGCGAGAATAATTAAGGACGAATAAAAAAGTGCCCACGGCGCGAAGTTTACAGCCTTCACCGTGAGCGCTTGAAGGAATGACAAGGGAGAACCTACCCTCCCAATTCATTCTGAATTGCTCTTACATTATATCACACTAAAATAATTTTGTCAAGTCCCCACATTTGAGGGGCGGAAAGAGGTTAAAAAATGACACTACACGCACTTTTATTCAACATAGAACTTCAAAGCGAATACAAAGTAGTATATTACGACTACGAAAACGAAGATCGGATAGAAGTATGCGCCGAACACTACACCGATAAAGAGATAAAATATCTCTATGTCGATGATGGCATTCTTTACATTGAAATAGACAACGAGGAAGATTAAAATGAGAAAAGATAAAATTCTTGCGCTCAGAGTTGCGCTTCTGATAGCCGTATCAGAAGCCAACAAAGTGAAGGACATCGAGGACGGCGGTACTTCAAATATGGATAGTCCGACAATTTATCTCCCCTATTGGAGCGAGTTAGAAATCAATGAAGCATTTCAGTTGACAGGACTCGCACCGAGCAGACACGGAAGTACAGTATTTATTCTGCGTGCTTGCGAAGGACAAGGATACCGCAGAACCGCTATGGCAGAAGCATTCTGCGAGAGCCTGCGAACTTCGGGATATACCGCAGGCGTTGACTACCGAATGGATTGAAAGGAGCAGAACGATGACCAGAGCCGAGGAACTCCGCAACGATTTAAAAAATTTGCGTTTTACTTGCCGTTATTACATCGGGGTACTTGCCGAGCTTGAACAGCTCGGCAGGACCCACACACCCGAATTCAAGAAAATCGAGAAGGACGTCAACGTTCTGAAACACAATATCAGACGGATTGAGTCTGAGCTTGAAGCAGAAGAAGCACGAGAGTTCGACGAGGAAATTGACCCTTACTATTTTTCCGTTGGAATGCATTGGTAACTCTGCTTCAGAGCCGAGGGCGGTATAAAACCGCCTTTGGTTCGCTCTCTCCCCCTAACACAGTTAGCCAAGTGCCGAGCCACCCCACACCGTTTTTTTAACAAGGAATTACATATTATGAAAGTGAGCCAGAAGGGGTGGAACGATGCCCATTCCCCCCTTCGGGGCAAGAGTGTGGATGAAAACCGTCCGTTCCGTCAAAGTCGGTCAGTCCGTTATCCTTCCCGATTTTTTCGCTTACACACGGGGCGAAAAATTCGTGAACATATACTCCCTCCCTCGTTTGACCTCACTACTTTGGGCGGCTCTTAGGTAATATAACGATCAATATCACTTTGGAAATGGCTGCGCTGAATGCCTCTTTCTGCTTGTGAAGCCATAACGTCGGCGTACTCTATAAAATCTGCGATGCTGACGGTATTCGGTAGGTCAAAGATCGAGGACATAGCATCGGTACTATAACGCCGGGAAAAGTCCTTCTTATCCATACCGTAGAATTTCCGCTGCTTTGGCTTGCCGTCCATACGCCCGGACTCTACCTCAAGGTGAAACGTTTGGCAGCCGAAGAGCTTCTCCGTACGGTCTATGTACTGCGTATATAACGCTGTCGTATTCTTAAAGAGATAAAGCAGTAACGTATCATCGTCCCGGACTCCCATATAGGAAAGGTAGAACCGGAAGAAGACGCGGTGAATGGCGTACATACCGTGAATGAGCCAATAAGGGGAGCAGAACGGCAGAGTAGGCGCTTTCTCGCCCTTGTCCTCAATGAAGACCACCTCTCCGACTTCTCTGCCGCCTGCGCCCCAATCCTCCGGGCGCTGAAGGTCACAGAGGACCTTGACAAAGACACGGTTCGCTATAACGGTGGCGTGACGGATCATCTTCAAGCAGGCGTTAAAGAGGTCGTTATCCTGGGTACATTCCTCTTCTTCTGTTTCACCGGCGCGGCTCTTCTTCCGGGATGCTGCCGTCTTCCGGATCTGAAGCTCGTTCTTGCGCTCCTTATCGATCTCTGAAACAACGTAGACACCAAAGCCCAGGGCGTTCTTATTCGGATTCTCCTCTAGCATACGCTTTCCGAGTCGCAGCATATCAAAGTCAATGATATGGCAATACTTTGAATAAAGGTCCTGGTATTTCGGGTTTCTTCTGAAGAAATCGTCGTTATAGAGAGGAAAATGACCGTTGTCCGTGACGTCAAAATCCACTCGTATAGCGTAGTTTGAGAAGATCAGGGACGTCTGGATGGAATAGACGAAGAACGCCTGGGCGTAGTCCTCTATGGCATCATAGAGGTGGGTAATCTGAAGGTTATCGTTGTAAGTAGTGCGATAATGCTCGATGTCATAGCCGAAGGTTTTATCACTCTTGACCTTCCCCTTCCTCACCCGGCGCTGATACCACCGAAGGAGATCTGCTTCTTCCAGGGAAAGGAAATCCGCTTTCCAGGCTTGGATCCAACGTCGTATGGAGAAAACGTCTACGATCGTATGCTCCTCCATACGTTGCTTGACCTCGTTCCTGACGTTCACCCAAGGGAAATTCGGGAACTTCATATCTGCTTCAAGCAGGATCTCAAGCGCCTGATCCCGGAGCTGCTTCTCCGCGCTAAGTGCCAGGGACGTAAGCATTCTCGTCTTACCGGTTCCCATATTACCGTAGATCACGGTAACGACGCCGCGCTCATTCAAAAAGCCCCTATTCTTACGCTCGTTATGCTCGAGCTTGGCAAAGCCGGCTTCCTTACAGAGATGGTCCAGAAAGAGATAGCCCAAGATCAGCCACACAATGCCCGGTATAAAGCGAACCATTGGCGTCAGATCCAGGAGAAGCTTCACGAGCTGAGTATAGATACCGATAAAGTCAAAGGACACGACGAAATAAAGATAAAAGGCGAGGAAAGCTACGCCTATGGATATGACGTTGAAATAGAGCAGCCACAGGAAGAGCCAGCTCTGATAATAAGTCTTATTCTCCCGGACAAACTGAATAAAACCCTTGCACCATTTTACCGCCGGATATGCGGTCACGTATAGGATCCTCTTGAAGCGCTTCAGGTGCTTGGAGTCCTCGACCGGCTTAGGCTTCTTCTTCCGGGGCGGTTCGCCCTCTTCGCTCTCCTCATCCTCTTCCTGAGGCTCGGTATATTTCTGCGCTCTGAACCAGATCGGCACAAAGAGAGGCAACAGCAGCGTTAAGATCTTTGCGACAATCTCAATTATATCTGACATTGACCAGATATAATTCTGGACGTTTTCCCAGCTCGCCCACAACACCCAATACTGCCTCCAAAGGACCTTGAACTCTGCCCAAGTCCAAGGGAAGAGGCGAAGCGGCTCCCAGGGCGATTCCGCCCACTCCCAGGACTGCTGCTGAAGCACTGTTGGCGCGATGGGGCAAGAGTCCGGGTTATCCGCAAAAAGACCGTAGAAGTAATAGATCAGGCTCGTTCCGACGTCCCTGAAGGCTTCTCCGAGGCGTGGCAGGGCGTTCGGGAACAGAAAGCCGAGCCCCAGGAAAAGAAACGTTATTCCGATACAGATACCGTGACGGTAGTCCTCCTTCAGCTTTTCCTTGAGGTCGAACTTCATTGGAGATTCGCCTCACTTATCTGACAGCCGGTAAAGATGAAATATCCGCCGACAAAAAGTAGCGCCAGGAAGAGCAGCGTATAGATAAGGCGCTTATGCTTCATCGGGCTTGTCCTCAAATTCTTCTAAACGATATTCTACTCTTTCTACATCACATACCGACCGATGACGGCAAGCATGCCTTAATTTTTTTAAAAGAATAAGATCCTCTTCAGAAAGCTGTCGATGTTCAAATGGATGATTTGATACAAATGTCGCCTTAGGACAGCCAATTTCATCACACAAAAAATCCAGCTGACTCAAAGCCCGAAGCTGTACCGGGGAAAAGAAAGATCCGTCTATCGTTGGTTCGTACTTTTTTATCGTTTTGATACAGCGATGGATTTTTTTGCAAATTCTACGTTGTTTGTAAAATTTGATTTTATCTCTTAATCTCATTTCTTTCTCCTCTTGCCGAACGTGTTATATGCGCCGTAAAGAGTATCCTTGCAGTCTGGAGCTTCCACAAAACCGTAGAACACCGCGACACCCTTCTTCGCTTTATCCGCGTGGTCCCTCTGAAAAACCTCGGACGCGATAAAGAACGCCTTTTTCTGCGTGCTGATCTTCTCCGAAATCTGCACCGTAAAGCCCTCGTAATAGGTCCAGCCCTCCGGGACGAAGGTAAATCTATGCTTGAGGGGAAGCTCAAAGGCTTTCTTCGGAAGACCGACCTTTTGTTTTCTTCTGAATATCATTGTTTTCTCCTTAAAATAAAAAGTTTATCAAATGGAACTTCAAAAAACGAAACTAAAAAATAAGCAAACGTTACTGTTGGAACAACCGAACCTCTCTCAAGAGCAGAAATGGTTTTTTCGGAAAGACCAACAATTTCTCCAAATTGTTTCCGAGAAAGTCCTTTTTGGCACCGAAAATCAAAAATCTTATTTTCAATCACGTAATTTTGCATCCAAGATACATAGTCAATCATTCTTTTCTCCTTATGACGTGTAATCGTATCAAACGTTTGACACCACTTACTGAAGATAATGGTGGTAAGTCGATTTTCTACCATTCTCACCGGGAGAAATGGTAGTCATTGGCCGTACCACCATTCGACGTGGATCTAAACGCTTTATTTCTTGTACTGTTTTCGGTAATACTGTGGCACTCCCTGGCACCCTACGGACGTATAGAGGTACTTGCAACCGGGGCAATAGCACCGTTGGTAGTCTTTAGAGATCGCCCAACCATGCTTACGGACCTCTCTATTGTTGCCGAGCTTGAACGTTGCCGTAAAGCCGCAGCTATCGCACGTGAAGACGTTTACTTTTTCTATATAAAAAGGCATAATTTATAATTCAATCTGGCTCAAAAAACCCGTCAGGAGTATACGCTCCTTTGATTCTACCTTTGTGGTCATACTCAAAATCACCGAACAGGTCTCTCTTACGCATTTCTTCTTCAGCTATGTATTGACGGTATGTCATACCAAAGGGATTGCCACTACGTTGTGCACCTCCACCAATCCGCCTCTTTATAATTTTATGTCTAGAAGCACGTTTGCCGGAGCTGACGTTCCGAGACGTCTTTGACTTGCTCTTACCACGCTTCAATCCATTCAAAAGCCCGGTTTTATATGCTTGCTTCTCTCGTTTCGTTTTATATGCCATCACTTCTTACCTCGTTTTCCAGATGCTTTTTCTTTTTCAATTCCGAAATAGGCTTTTGTACGTCTATTGCGCTTACCATCATCATTAAAAAAGTGATCTACAATTTGTTTCTTTGCCGGAGCACAAAGATCATGAGTATTTCCTTTATATTTAGGCTTGCCTTCAGATGCCGAAATAATAAGATTTGGCATCTTAGTATCAATTTTTCCTACAAAATGATATCGAGGATTTAACTTCGGTTTCCCCTTTTTTGTTTTAACCCATGCTTTTTCAGATGGTATAAGCTTTACACCTTTGTGCTTTAAGCTGTAATTTACACTTGACATTTGAATCCTCCTATGTTACAATTATTATGCCGTTAGCCCCATGTAACAGGGCAGCGTCGGGATCTCCGCGACGACAGAGAAGAACCTTTGGCTTTTATGGGTAGACTTCTCAAAAACCATTCCTCCGGGAATGGTTTTCTTTTTTGTGCATTTTGCCACTCTGAACACCGTGTTCCGCGCTGATGGGCTCCCTCATGTGCTTGAGATCCTCGCTCATCAGGCAGAGTTAAGGGAACGTTTTTGTGCAAGATGCTTAATCGCAACTTCTTTGAAGCTGAAACATTACCTCGTCGTAAAGCTCTGTTACAGTTACGTATACAAGTGAAAGATACTTGCAGTTTCCTGTTACGACATTGTTATAATAAATTTCGGTACAATCCTCATACTCAACGACGTCTAATACAGAAAAAACGTCAATGGCTATTCGTTTGCCCGTGTCCTTGTTTGTAAGTTCTATAAATTTCATACTCATTTTCGCCTCCCGGGGCGAAGCTTGTCCCAAATGATTTTTAAAAATTCGGTCGTTACAAAAACTATGACCGTTGTTAATACGATGGTTAATATTTCGCTCATTTGAAGCTCCTTTTTTTTATCATAATCGCCCGTAGACATTCTCTTATGCTTTCGTTATACTTCGTTCATTTATTTGTGCTATACTATCCTTTAATGCTTCGATTTTATATCGCAACTATTAAATCGAAAGAAAGGAGTGTATAATTATGTTTTTGAATAAAATTGCAGACTTCGTAGTTGTGTTACTACATTTCGCTTTAGACGTAGTAATTTTCCTTGCTAGCATAAGCTTTAAAATTACTACAAAGATGTGTATAGTTGCTTACAAACGAATATTTACTTAAACATAAGAGGTAACCGTCTCCGGGCGGTTACTTCTTTTTTTCTTGACAAATAGTCTAGTCAAGTGTTATAATGGGGTATCTTATTTCAATAAGGAGAAAATTTATGTTTAACATGTTATTGGATGTTGTCAATATAAGCGATACTACATCAGGAGATAACATTCCTGGTGGAGTTGCTTCAGGGTTTGACTTCGATACTGCCGCTTTTGTATTAGGTATTTTTGTCGGTGTTATAATCACCTTTACTCTCATCGGCATAGTGAAATACATAAAGTTTATTATAAAAGACAACAAAGAAATGAAAGAAAAATTAAATTTCAAAGAGAGTGAATGAAATCACTCTCTTTTATTTCCCGCTCTTTTCTATTTTTAACGTCGCTTAAATATCCAACTTACAATCTTAAACGGAAAAGATACTATATACACAATAAATTCGAAGAAAATACCAATACCATGTAAAATGAATTTCAGAAAAACAGACAAAGGATTCCAAACAAAGTTTAAAAAACAGAACAATGCTATAATAGAAACAAGCATTAGTATCTTTTCCCATATATCCTCACTTTCAAAATCAGCTACTCCTCCGGGTTTGTTATCTCCAGTAGTCACATCGCCCACAACGCCCAAGTTATAAGTTTTACCTTCTGATTGGAAATGCAATCGTAAAATATCTACTTCTCTTACATCGATTCCTTCAATTACTGTTGTAGTTGAGGAACTCCAATCAATTACAGAGTCAGGATTAGATGTATTAAAACTTTTATAGCTAACATCAGTTTCAGCAAAAGCGAATACATACTGAGATGAAAGCAGCGTTTCTTTTTCGACCGTACTCCAAACACCACCCTGATCTTCATACTTCTTAACAAAATCTTCTGCAGTCATAATTCTATTCCAAAAAAACGTTTTTGCAAGAAGTCCATTTCCGGTATAACTTACGACATCTTCTTCGCTCAATTCAATTTCAACACGTTCATAGGTGGAATCAGTAGGATAAATCGTCGTTGTATGCTCGTCTTCTTTCCCGAACAAAGAACCCAAGAATGGTAAAACACCAGTTTCTTGAACGTGAGTTGTCTTAAATCCACGCTTATAATATTCAAGAGAAGCATCATAAATCTTATCAATATCATAATTCTCTACATTAAAAGCTATGTAATGAGCGTTACAGCCAGAGTCTATACCAACCAACCCACCCCACGTTACACCATCAGGATAATAAAGGTAATCCGTCAAGGTGGGCGTTATAATTACTACATTTAAAGTTGCCATTTCATAAACAAGTCGATCATTCTGATAATAGCAACACCATGTCTGAGCAACAGGGTGACTTTTGAAATTCGTTATTGTTTCATCACTAATTTTTTCATCAAGCAATGCGTCAAAAGGGCGCTCTATCTCTACAATGTTATAAAACCTATATGTATCTGTAGAAACAGTAAAACCCTCAACTAGATATTTCTTAAATACTCCCTCTTGAGAAACACACTTTAACTTATACTTAACCGGATCTATCGTATTTTCACCCAGATACATTTGAATGGATGTAGCCGTAATATCCGATACATTATTCATCGGTTGGTATGTATAAACGAAAAATTCACCATTTTCGCTTTCTGCAACATGAATGACAGAAAGGAAGCTAACGTCATTATTTGGATCTTCGTCACAATTCAGACTTGTATATTCATCATAAGACAATTCAGGAAATATTGTTTTGTCAAACATACTATCCCTTTGCAAATCATCCATAACATCAGAATAGGTTAAAACCTCAGCACTAACCCATATTCCAAAAAATGATGTAAATAATGTTATGATAATTAGTGATACAGCATAAATTTTTGTTTTTATGTTTTTCATAATACCTCGTAATTAAAACAATTGTTTAAGAAAAACGTTCTTTCTATGCAATTATTTTTTTGTTTTTGAAATAAGGATTGACTTACAAATTCCGCTGTGTTAGAATAATCTAAAAAACGAGGTGCTTTATGAACAATCCAGAAATCAAATTTTGTCCAATGCTATCGCAGGGTAACAATCTTGTTCCTTGTAATAAAAATTGTAAATGGTACTGCGACGACGGTATTCCCTCAAGGTGTGCAGTTATAGATATATCTTGGACATTATCTCGTATAGAGAAAAAACTTGACGATATATATATGGCAATACCCGACGATAACAATTAAAACAAATCTATGTACTGTACAATGGTATCGCAATAGTCTTTGATTACATTCGCTAACTCTCTTTTTGTTTCCTCGGTAACAGATGAGTTAACACCTTGACTGCGAACAAATATACCAAGCAAGCTTGAAAGCTCTGCGCCGACCATTCTTATATCGGTTTCTTCTTTTGAAATTTTCTTAAGCATTTTTATATCTCCCATTTGTAAATTTAATTGTTTCAGCAACCGTTATTCAAAGCGGTTGCTTTTTTTATTTTTGTCACAATACCTTACAAGCAAAAAGGCGGAGAATATCATTTCTCCGCCTGTTTTTTTAGCAAAGAAACGCTAAAAATTTTAATTACCATATAATCATAACAGACAGAAGCAAAGCCATTATTATTCGCTTCCTGACCGTCATTTCTTAACCTCGCTTAATCGTTATAGCCGAAGATATAGCACTCAGAGTCGTCGGGCATAGACACCATAAGATGTACACCCTCGTAGCTCTCGAGAGAAGGCACCTCGATCGTCATCTTTACCCAACAGGGTTTTACAACGGATGAACTGTCAACGACCGCATATACGTATGCGTTGTCATCCATGATAACCTTACCCTCGGCATTAAAGAGCGCCGCAACAGGCCAACGTCCTTCATTCGCCTCAAGATGAACAAAAATGTCGTACTTAGTCACAGTGCCATCAACGAGGATCGCTGAGCTTACCTTAACCGGATATTCCGCTTTCGTCATATCGGTAAGGTTCTTGGAATCAAACATAGAAGGCATGTTGTTAACTCCGTCCTTGAAGTCCTTATCGACGGTGGAAAGACTATCAATATAGAGATTCTGACACTCGGAATATTTATAATTCTGAGATTTATCTACCGTGATCTTCAGCTGACGCGCATACTCGCGCTTATCTAGGAAACTAATCTTAAATTCATCCTCATCCACGTCATCCGGGATAGTAGGGTGAATTACGATCCTCGCGAGCTTCGCAAGCGGGAAGTCCTCATCGTAAACTCCGGTAAGTCCGCTCTTTATTTCTACGAGCTGCTCATTGTAGTCGTAGTAATATATATCGTAAGTAAGCTGTGCTTCAAAGTCCGGCTCTACTCTGAGTCCGATACATCCAAATGAATCTTTGGTATAAAGCGTCTGTTCGCTTTTTACGTACACACCGTTTTCATCAAGCGCGCCAAGTGAAAATTCCGATGCAGATATAGATGTTGAGTCTTTTCCTGCAAATACTCCGATACCACCGACCACGGTAACAAGTAGAAGAGCTACCAAAACACCGGTAATAATCCTTTTAAAATTAGTTTTTCTTTTTGCCATGTTTTTTATCTCCTTTATCTGGGTAAATATTCATTGATAACGAAGGGAAGCTCTACTCCGGTATCATCAGTCGGCATTACAGTCACAATCGAGAAAGCTGCATTCTCCGGTACGTCGAATATAATCGACTCTCCCTCAAGCGGCATAAACCTTTTATTATACACATTTCCGCCGTCTTTAGAGAAGAAGAATATGTAATACGGTCTTGATGAAACCTCGTCAAACGTAAACTTATACTGTTTAACGTCTGAGCACTTGAACATTACAGTACCGAATTCTTTTCCCTGATAGATGAAATTGTCGGGTTTATACGAGAGAACTCCTCCTCCATCTTCTGCATCTGCATAACCCACGTAGTGCATTTTAAAGAAATACACTTCATCATTATCGAGATCTGCGTAAGCATCAGGTGCGTCTTCAATGGATTTTATAACATTCTTACGAGCTTCTGCATAAATATCGCGTACTTTAAATTTCTGATCTCTATCTACCTTGATCTCAAGATCATTTGCGTAAGAAATTACTTCATAAAACTTGATCTTAGAATCATCTTCAGTAAACTTGGGATATACTGCAATTCGAGCATACTTCGCAAGCTCGGGCACGGTCCCGGTATACTTCTCGGAAGTACGAGCAGTTTTCTCCGTTGCATTGATGAAAATTCCATCCTCATTGTAGAAGAAGATCTTGTAAAACACCTTGCTTTCAAATTCGGGTGTTACGGTCAGACCGCGGCACTCAAAGAGCTCCGAGGTATAAATAGACGTCTCTGATTCCACGTATTCACCGGATGCATCGAGATCACCCCTAGAAAATGCGCTTGAGGATATTGATACCTTCTCACGTCCGGTGAGAGAGGAAATAAGACCGATCGTGAGCACAAGTCCGAAAACAACAACCACAAGACCAAGGATCTTTTTCCAATTTTTCTTTAATTTGATCTTTGCCATTTAATATTCCTTTCCGTTATAAATTTTACTTATAATAACTGATCCTAAGATTATCGAAGCCGACAGACGATTCAGATGACTCGGAATTAAAATTCGTTATTCTAAGCTCGGTTAAATTATAAACGTCCTTAGTAAACAACGACGATCCATAATTATCAGAAGCTAGCTCGCCGTCTATAAACGTCTGCATTCGGCTATTCTTCAGGTTATCCTTGTCTATCTCAATAATATATTCGACATGAAGAGGGTTGCTGTAATAATACACCTTTTTGTTTCCTACATGAACCTTAACATCTTCAACTGTTTTGTCATTATGAATAAAAACAGAATGTACACTAGGATTGGCCATATAACCATTTCCTCGAATCATCGGATAAATCACGCAACCAAGTAAACATTTATTTTGTTGATCGATATTGTCGTAAAGAATATCAAACTCCACCTTTAGATACGAATAGCTCCTCATATCTATAGGCTCCTCATAGCCTAACCGGCTCGGATCATAGAGATAAACAGTTGCGTAGGGACGCAAAGAATTATCACTAAATGAAAATTTTGACACTCCGTCATAATAGATATAATTATCTACAACAGACAAATATCCAAGATCCTTATCATCTGTACCCTCATAAACGATTGGAACATCGTCATAAAACGATTCATAATCCGGGGACGATGGCAGCTTGATATCTGCAACGAACGTATCGCTTGGTATAATGGGATTCTCTATATCCGAATCAGATCTACCGGAAAATACGTCGATCATGAGAGATAAGCTCGAAACCGATAAGACGATAACCATTAAAATCACTACAATTTTGAAAGTCTTTTTCATTTTTCCTCCACTTTTGTTTTTCTAAAAATTACCGCAGCAGGAGAGCGTATTTTGCAGGTCATTATATTAACTCCTATCTTTTGAGCTTTGCATCCGCTCGTGCATTAAGCATTTCAATAATGTCCTCTATCGGTATTTCCTCACATATTGCTGCAAAGGCTTTTCCAAAGTCCGTTTTCTTTTTCTTAGGCTGCGCTTTTATCTGCGCGACCTTGTTTCGGTATATTGTCGGGAATCCGGACGGTCTGCCGCGATTATCCAAACTGTCGTATACGTTAACCTCGTCAAACGTTATTTCAACGTAAGCGGAAATACGGCGGTAGAACTGTTGTAAATCCTCAGAGCGATTGAACATCATATGCTTGAACCAATACGAAAGAGGAACAGAGGACGTAATAATTATGAGGTTACACATCAGAACCTTGTTATAATACTTGGATTTAACGCTCGAAGCCGTATTATTATCCGTGAGCTTGAGGTAATCCTCAAACTCAAACGTCGTATCACGTGCATCGTCAAGAATGATGCACTTCTGACCCCTGTAATCTTGCAGGGGATCGTTTGACGAGGACGAAATGTATACGTCCATGCCGCGACTTCTTGCGAACTCTTTTGCATTAGTAGTTTTTCCTGTACCTGTTTTACCGTATATGAATATGACCTCTATATCTCGTTCCGAGTTCAGCATCAGAACCTCGCAACGAAGCTCCCAAAGCTTTCTGAGCTTGTTGAATGCCGTTACCTTTTCGGCTACCGGGAGAGAGTCCACGTATTCAAGCTGTTGCGCGTAAGAGTATTCCTTGAAGTTGCCAAGTATCTTCGACCGCTTGATTTCTTCCTCAAAGTCAAAGTTCGCTATGACCTCAGAGGGAGAATATTGATATTTATTTTTCTGTGACTCATTAGAGTGCGTAAGATATTGAAGCATATCCGTAGCACGTCCTTGAATCTTATTTACCTGTGATTCTTGAAGTCCAAACCACTGAGCGACAATTTTACTGTCTACTCCGGAATTTCCAAAATTGAGGTAGATATGATAGTGCGGAGCTGTGTCCGGGTCCTTATCGTGCAATATGTACGCATATTTCTTTATCGTTCGATAACGCCTTAATATATCTCCTATCGGTTCTGAAAAAAATTCGACTCGTGATGTGACCTCGTATTGTTTTAATTTCATATTATAACCCCGTGAAATTAAGACACATACTTATGCCCGATATAGTATTCGCTTGCCAAAATGAGAGAAAAACTGCGGCTAAGGTGGAATTTTTCCACCTTTTACCCTTGTTTTTCCACCTTTTGCCTACGGCGCTGGACAAGCCCTCAGCGCCGTAAGTGTTGGTTAAAGATTTATAAAGATTTAGTAAGGGGGCGGAGGAACGAAGTCAGAAAGACCTCGTTTTTCCACCTTTTCCACCTTTTGCCCGAATATTTAAATGTTCGTGATAGAAGGTGAAATTAAGAGCCTACGGGGAACTCAGTAAATTCGCCGGTTCTCTCTATGAACGTGTATCCGTATCCGCAAGAGCACTCATAAAACAACGCACGCTTACCAACTTTTATACCTTCTGTGTCAACGAGGCGAGCTTTCTTACCACACCTACACGTGAGCATGGTTTCGATAGGCTCGCCCCTCGTTAAAAAGCCTGTCCGTCAGGGTTCGGTGCCGCAGAGGGTGTTACTGTGGGGGCAGCAGAAGGAGCGGCAGCTGTGTCCTTCTTGTCCTCTTTTTCGGGGAGGGGTTCAGCAAAAGCGGAGAGAACGGCAAAACGACCCTGATATCCGGGATCTCTATCCTGGAACTGAGGGTTCGGGAAATATTTGACTTCCACCGGGATAAGCTGATCGTTACACTTTATGTAAAAATTGGTGTACGGCTTGTCCTTCTGATCCTTTTCGCTAAAATAGGTTCCTGTTTTCTTGTAAAGATTTACTGTCATTTCTGACTCCTTTCGGCTATACGCCATAATTTTATTTATAAAGGCTATGCGCCATTATATACCGGGTTAACGACTATTACCGCCGCCGTTAAGGGCGGTACACTCAATTAGTGAACTCTTAAGATAGAGCTTGATAAACACCTCCGCTTGAGTGCTTTTTTCTTTTTCTCGTACTCGCTCGCGAGCCCAAGAAAAAGAAAAAATGTTATCTACAAGGTAGCTCTACCTTGCAAATAACATTATAAACTTTAGAAATAAAACTTTTTTTGAAAAACCTATTGCATTTTTGCAGAAAGCATGATATAATGATAACACAATCAGTTATGCTTTCTATGTGTACCGGAGGTAATACATATGAAGTATGAAAATCCTACATGTGAAATAGTATTACTCGATAGCGTGGATTGTCTTATTGCAAGTGAGGATGTAGTTGAGATTAAGGGCTACGATACTCCTTTTATAAGCTATCCCATCTATTAATGGAGTAGATACTGCTACATGAAAGAAAAGAGAAGCTGCTGCCCCAATCGGCAGCTTCTTTTTTGCTTAAAAACAAGACGGTTATAACAGTGAAGCGGCGTGAACGAAGCTTTGCGCTCAAAACCTCACCTGTTTACTTAGAAAAAATAAGCGGGCTCAAGTTTAAAAACTTGAGCCCGCTTATTTTTCATTCTGTTACGCCCGAATCACGCGATAGCAGTTAATCGAAAATAAACGTGGTCGTATCAGCGCCGTGATCGGTACCCGTGTAGCGGTTTTGCCCGTCGGTAAACTCCGTTTCGGCAAAGAAGGAGTGCCGTGGGACTCTGATGCGGTATCCCTTACCGTTTGGTTTGAAAGTGATCCTCGTCGGCGCAACTACGGGATTTAGGTTTTCGTAGCTCTCGGTATCGGGAGCAAGGCTTGCCGCGTCGCGCACGGGGTGGGTGTTGAGCGTTGTTTTCCTGTGTAGATTCGGCTCTGCATCGAGGGATTTTGATGTAGTAAGCAAATGCACGGTATATCCCGCCTCTGCTTCTCCGTCCGCTCCTACAACCGTTAATCCGTCAACGTCAAGATCGGGTATATGGCATTCGTATCCAAAATTCCAGTTGTTGTAAACGTTATATATAAGGTACAGAGCGGCATCCTTGACGTGCGCGGTAAGATTCTTCAGGGTTATCTCTCCATTCCAGCTTGAGCCGTAATCGGGGCGTAGGTTAATGATCGAGTGACCGCTCAGGTTATCCTCGCTTGCATACCAATGCGTATTCTCGACGAGAAAATCTCCAAATCCCGAAATTGTGATCATATTTATGCGGGAATTGATTATACTGCCGTTGTGATGTCCGGCATGCGAATCCACGCGTGAGAGGGTAGAGTTCACAAAGCTTAGATTCTTGCAGAAGTCGGTTTTGCTGACTCCCCAGCAGTATTGCATGCTTTTTGTTCCTACCTTGACCGTGCGGAGACTGGAGTATTCGGTCTCGGTCTCGGATGCGTGTCCGTTGTCGTCAATAAAGAAGTTGGTTTGTCTGCATCCGTCGAGTGTAACGGAGGCGGCGCCGACGGCACAGAAATCGTACGTTCCGTTTCCGTAGTAGCGCCTGCCGGTAAGGGTGCAGTTCCTCATTGTAACGTTGCTTGCGCCCTCGATGCAGTAGAAGCCGCGGTATGCTGCCCCCTCCTGTCCCTTTGCCTGCATTTCGAGAGTGACCTCGCCCTCAACGTTATGGCGTATACCGTCGAGGGTGACGTTTGAGCGAGTAATACAAATTCCTCTTTTGTAGGTGTCAAAGTTTCCTGCCGCGCTCTTTGCGTCAAGCGCGCAGGCGTAGGTCGTGAATATTCCTCCCGACACGGTCAGCGGCGTTTTGTCTATCCGCGCTACCTCTATCTTGCTTACCGATGGGTAGTAGAATGTGATAGGAGTTGATGCATCGACCGATCCCACCACGTCGACCAGAAGGATCTCCTTTTGCTCCTGTCCCTCGCGGTCGCTTAAAGGGCAGCTCTCTCCGTATCTTCGGAACATCCTGTTCGTCTTATAGTACACGGTAATGAGCGCGTCGTAGCCGAGCGCAAGATTTATTCGCTCGTCTCCCGGCTTTATGCTTCCGACCTTCTCCAGCACGTCTGCCGAGGTTATCTTGGTTATTTCGTATTCCGACTTGACTGTGAAAATGTCAATATCGGTCATCGGTGCTTGTTCAGGGTTCAGATAATCGAGATTTGAGTCGTCGATATAAAACTCTGCATCCCCCCACTCAACGTTCGTCATTATCGGCACCGTTACCACACTTCCGTCGACACGGGTGCTCTTTACGTAGTACTTTGCGCCGTCCTTTGCCTTGACGGTCAGCTTGTTTGCGTTTGCGTAGGTATGAGTTTCGTATATCGCGGCAAAATCGTTTGTCTCGCCGTCACCGACAGCTCCGAAGTTCTCGTAGTAAACGCATCCGCGCTCCCATTTGGCGGTAAGAAGCATGCTTTTCTTCACTGCTTCTCCGTCGGTAAATTTCATCTCTACCTCGCCGTCCTTATAGAACCAACCGAGGAATTTAAATCCAAGTCTTTCAAGCTTCGGCAGGGATATCGCGCTCTCGCGCGTAGTCTTTATATTCTCTGGAGTCTCGGGAGCACCGGCTGAATTGAATATTACCGTGACCGACGGCTCGGCGCCCAGCGTGTAGAGCAGGATCCATTTTCCGCCTATTACCTTGTAGATGCCGAGACTGTCGGTAGAGAGATAGTATTCACCCTCCTCGCCGATATCCTCCCTAGGTATACCGTCTCCGCTGTGCCAGGCGGAGCTTGCATCCGCGTATATTGCTATCTCTGCTTCAAAGTCGGCAAGGTCGCCGAGATATCCCGCCTCGCGTGCAACGCCGTGCGCGTCCGCCATTCCTTTAGTCTCGCTGCTGCCGCAGGCTGCGAGCAGCAGTGCTGCTGAAAATATGATAAATAATAAAATAGACCTTCTCATATCTATCTCCCAAACGTATATACTAATATTATATCATATAAATTTGAACAATTCAAATACAGCGGCTTAAGAATCTGATTTTATCATCCCTCCCGGAGGAAGCCTTAGGGGGCGAAGGCTTAGGAAAAAAACGGCATATTGCACAAGCTTTGTGTGCAATATGCCGAGGGGAGGTATTAGTTGAACGATGGATCAAATTTATACCAAGTTGTGGTATTGCTATGATTAGTACCGAGGTAATATTCTGTGTCGCTGTAGTAGAACCTGGTGTTTGCTAAGAAGTGATTTTCGTTCGTGCTCATTGTCGTGCGGTATACGTAGCCGTTCGAGTTGTTGACGATCTTTACAAACTCAGGCGGAACTATCGGATTGACGTTTACTCTGGGTCTTGCTGCATCCTTGGCAAAGACATACTTGCCGCTTGTCTCATCTAACTGAACAATGACGGGATAATAATTTTGATTTTCAAGGGTCTCTTGGTGCATATACGGTTCACCGTGTTTATACGTGCTGTCTTTGACGTTAAAGGAATACAGGTTGATCATGAAGCCATCTTCTACAGGGTCTCCTGTTCCCTTGTAGAACAGGTTGAACTCCTTGACTTCAAGGTCCGGCATATAGCAGGTATATCCGAAGTCCCAGTTGGTGAAGTATTGACTGATCAGATTGAGCTCTCCGGAAGCACAGGTTACGTAGAGGTTGTATCCATCGAGAGTAATAGTTCCGTCCCAGGTTGAACCGTAATCCTGACGGAGCGTAATTCCGGTGTTCCTTTCAGCTCCCTCGTCAGCGGAGGTATACTGAGTAACGTTCTTAAAGATGAGGTTGCCCTTGCCGACGATCGAAGCCATCTGAATTGTGCAATTCTCAAGCGTTCCGTTATAAAGTCCGCGGTGCGCGTCGAATCTTGAGAGCGTACTGTTTTTATACGTCTTGTTTTTGCAGTAGCTCGAGCCTCCGATACCCCAGTAGTAGTGGTCTGCGGAATGTTTTACGCCGTCGGGGGTGGTATACGCTTCATACTTATCCATAGATAACATACCGGATGTCGAATCTGCTGGCAAGGGGTTTCCGTAGTCGTCCAGTTTTATCCAGAAGTTGCCCTGTGTGCAGCTGTCAACGGTGATCTTGTTAACGTGCTTTGCAGAGAAGTCGTACGTACCTCCGTCGCCGTAGTTTCTTCTTCCCTGAAGCGTGCAGCTCTTGAGAGTGATCTCATTTGCAAGCTCCGAGTAGAAGAATCCGCTGTAAAGAGCGCCCTTAATACCGTTCTTCTGCTGCTCGAAGTTTATCTCGCCGGTTACCTCGTGAACAACACCTTCAACGAGTGTGTTTGAACGCATTATGTGAATGCCTCTCTTGAAATAACCGAAGGATCCCGCGTCGCTTTCTGCATCAAGACCGCAGGCAATCGTAGTAAACGTACCGCCCTTAACGGTAATGGGGGTTACGTCGGCGCGGATAACGTCGATTCTGGTGACGTTCTCGTAGTCAAACATAAATGGAGTGGAGGGATCTATGTTTCCGTCCTTGTCAACCAGGATGATCTCTTGCTGTGAGTCAGACTGTACCGTTCCTGCATTGGTTCCGGTTTGAGTTATATAAGTACTGCTGCCGGCGTAGCTGAATCTGCGGAAGACCTTGTGATCATCTTTATATATTACGAGAAGCGCGGGATATCCAAGACCGAGGTCGATCTTCGTCGTGCCGTAAGCCTCTCCGACGGAGCCGAGCGCTGCAAGCTGCTCTGCCGCATTCGTGGATTTCAGCGTTATAGTATCATAGTCGGACTCGACCGTAAATATGTCTGTGGACGCGATATTCTTTGAAGTCGTATCACTTAAGGGATTTATGTTGCTGTCGTCGATTATAAAGCTTGCGCCCGTCCAATCGACGTCGGTTTTGATCGGGACGGTTTTAACCTTATCGTCGATTACCGTATTGCAGATGTAATACGTAGCGCCTTCTTTCGCCCTTACCGGCAGCTTGTATTCGTTTGCATAAACGTGCGCCGCGTATATCGCCGCAAAATCATTGGTCACACCGTCGCCCTGCGCACCGAATCTTTCGTAGTATATCGTGCTTATATCTCTCTTGTATACGGTGCCCACGAAATTCAAGGTATTTATTCCCTGAGCTCTTTCCGAGTCTATCTTATCGGTGACGAAGTTTGAAATCGCGTCCGCTAGCTTATTATCAAACGCGCAGTCGAAATAAAGCTTAGTTCCGGAAGCGTATACCTTGAAGCTGTCAGCGCTGTATACCTCGTCAATGCTTCTGATGACGATGGCTATGTCACCGTCCTCAAGTGCTGTGATATCTACGATATCAAACTTGTAATCCGAGCAGCCTTCAAGCGCAGTCTTCAGACTTTCTGCCGCTGCAAGATACGTTTCGTTTGAAGTGTCGGTGGCTATTACGCTGTCTCTCATATCCTCGCCGTTAACCTTGAAGGTGGATATCTTGCCGTTCTGTGCCTCGTCCCTAGTTACTGCCGCATAGTCGTAAGCAGTCTTGGAGAATGCGTAGAGGGCTCTGGCGGCGGTTACTGCGTATCCTTCTTTTTCCATCGCCTCTACGTATTTGCCGAGCGAGTAGGTGCCGGTTACGACGTCTTTATCTCCGCTCGGAGATGTATAGGTTACGGTGATCGTCCAAACCTCGGTTGAGTATCTGAGGGGAATACTGGAAAGGCTTACCGTCCCATCATCCTTTGGATTCGGGGTGATCTTTGTTGTAACTATTTTACCCGAGTCATCGCGTTTACTGTATTGGATCGTAACATCGTATGCCTCGTTATAAGTTCTAGTCGTATCATTGGCATCTATCACCGAGGGTGCATTAAGCTTAAGAACGGCTGCAGGTTTTGCTTTTCTTGTATCCAGACCGAAGCTTGCGTACTCAACGTACTTGGCAAGGTTTGTGTAGTCAATGCCCGTATTATCAATAACAAGCTCTTGAGTCGCAAAGCTCTTGGCGGCGTGGTCGTGGTAATAGATATACGGTTCTTTTGTGTTGGTTTCGTCGCCGGAGATGTAAGAAACGTATTTACAGGTCTTGATTCCGGTTTTGGAATTCACTTTGCAGGTACAGAAGTCTATATAAGTGTTAAAGAACTTGTCGGCTCTGGCCCTTTGAGTACTGTAAAAACCAATTCCATCCTCGCTAAGAACGCTATCATAGTTCTCATACGCCTGTGCGTAGGTTATAAGCTGGTACATAAATCTGGTTATGTCGGAGCCGTGCTTATATATTTTCACTATTTCCGTTGCATAATCTGCCGCGGAGAACGTGAACATCTGAGTCAATGCAAACTTCTCGTCGTCCTCAACCGTTCCGTCACCGTCTAAATCATATTCGGCAATGTACGAAAGAGTTCTCTTATAAGTTGCTAAGGCATTAACAAAACCGATATTAGCTCTTGCTGTTCTATGATTTACACCGTCAATTACTCTGTCATCGTACCAAAGAGTTTCACCGATAAACCACTTTTTCTCGGAACCGGTGTCGTAACCGTTGGGAGTGATCGTGCACTTCGTTGAATCATGCTCGGGTACATATATGTAAACAACGAATTCCGAGGAGCCTTGAATCTTAAGGTTCATCTTGACGTTCTCTACGTCGGAAACAAGAGTACCGTTATCTGCGGGATAGAAGATGTTTTCACCTTTCACTACTGTAGCGGTTCCTGACGCATTTGTCCAGTTGCTGTAGTTGATCTTGAACCAACCGTTACCAAGATCCTTGTTTAAGCCTGCTTCGGGGTGGGTTACGGTTTCACCGACAAGAATACAGTCGCTTGTCTTAAGAGTATTGCCGTCTTTATCCTGCCAAATAACCTTACCGTATTCCTCGTATTCTACGAGGAGCACGATGGTGTTATAACCCCTCTGCACTGTGAGGCTATCTTCGCTCCATTTGGAGCTGATAATTACGGTATATTCGCTGTCCTTAATCTCGGGAAGAGAAAGATCGTTTGCAACCTCGGTGCCGACGGATATGTAATCGCTCTCCTCAAGAACGTTGCCGTCTTTATCCTGCCAAATAACCTTACCGAATTCTCCGTATTCCACCGTGAGAATGAATACGTTTCCGTCGCCCTTCGCGACCGTAAGGCTTTCCTCGTTCCATTCGTAGCTTATAGGTCTGGTCCATTCGTCGTCACTTATAAGCTCGTTTATATCTATATCGCAATCATTAGATACTACAGTGCCAACGAGTGTGCGCTCGCCTTCCTTAAGAAGGTTGCCGTCTTTATCCTGCCAAATAACCTTACCGTATTCCTCGTATTCTACGATGTGCCGGAATACGTTTCCGTCACCCTTCACTACCGTAAGGCTGTTTGCGCTCCATTCGGAGCGTGTAATTTCGGTCCACTCGTCTTCGCTTTCAAGGGCGGGAAGATCGTTTATATCGTAATCGTTAGTGACTACGGTGCCAATGAGCATATAGTCGCTTGTCTTAAGAGCGTTGCCATCCTTATCCTGCCAAGTAACGTTTGCAATATAGTCAGCAGCTGCGCCGGTAGGATTGCCCTCTTCGTAGGTTACGGCAGAGAGTGTTCTGGAAAACTCAACTTCTGCATCCTCAGCCGTAAGGATGTCATTATTAAATGCGTATTTATTAGATGTATCAAGAATCACTCCTGATGTACCAAATACGTTTCCTTTGTATATAGGTGCGTGAGTAACGTTCCTCGTCACTGTGATATTGTGACTTTCAAGATCGGTATACTTTTTGATCTCGTTTCCATCTTCGTCTTTCCACTGAACATTGGATAAGTCATCGAGGCTCTGAACTTTTGACGAAATGACGTTACCCGGTCCAAAGGTGATAGAGCAACCTGCCGCTGTTTGTTCGTTACCGGCGGTGTCTGTATATGTAAACGATGTGCTCTTCTGTTCATAACAGATGTAATTTACCATAATGGTGCAATCTTCAAAGTAAGCCGCAGATTTATTCGACATAGTTTGGAAGAGCTTCGAGTAAGTGTTTGTATCGTGATTGGCCATGAAGTTACAGCCATAGGCTTTTATATTAGCATAACTAATAGTTGAGTCCGAATTATAGTTATCCACTCCTTTATTGCCGAATATCGCGCCACCGCCCGTCTTAGTGCCGTAAGTTACATATACATCGGAATTCCTAATAGTGAAATCGGTGTCGGGCGAGTGGAGAGTGAATACATCGGAGAACTGTGGCTGTACGAAGGAATATACATTTACACCTTCTATGTTTACCTCGATGTTTTTCTCGCTCTCCATATAACCTTTTTGAGTTTCGATGTTGTCAGCTGATAATTTACTAGTATTTCTAACCCATACTAATGTAGCTCCGTTATAGGTGATATTCTTTTCTTTGTGACCGCGAATGCCGCCGACGTTGACAGTTGCTTCTTCAACGGCATAGTTAGCATTGTCTGAACTACAGATTCCTATACAAGCTGCTCTGGATTGCATAGAGTTACTTCTAATATATAGCTGATATATCTCGGCTCCTTCAACAGATGAATAAAGATTGAAGGTAGTGCCACCTGCTACTCTGAAAAGAAATTTACCGGTAGTACCACCAGTATAGTTTCCAGAATGAATAAGATTTTTACCGTTAAGGTCAAGGCTTCTTTCTTTGTTGGCGGGAACCTGCATTTCTTTATTACAATCAATGTAAGTGTCACCAAGAAGAACGAAGGTCGTGCCGTCTGCGTA
>JAZRUS010000053.1:0-17058 GCA_045652665.1 Eubacteriales bacterium
TGCTTGATATCCCGCATGACGGGTAACACAGGAGGCAGATCCTATGAAACTTCTTGAGAATATTTCTTACGGTCATCATCCCGCACAGCTGCTGGATGTTTATCTTCCGGAAACCACAGATTTCCCCACCTTTGTCTACATCCACGGCGGCGGCTTTGAGGCCCGTGACAAGACCTTCGGCAGTGTGATGGCAGAGTATCTGGCAGAGCACGGCGTGGGCGTGGTGTGCCTCGGCTACCGGATGTATCCCGAGGCCGTCTATCCCGATTATATCCGGGATTCCGCTGCGGCGGTGGCATGGGCACATAAGAACATGCCCGGCTACGGTGCCAACGGAAAGCTCTATGTGGGCGGCAGTTCCGCAGGCGGCTATGCCTCCATGATGCTCTGCTTCGACAAGCGCTGGCTGGCCCCCTACAAGCTGCCCGCAGACTCCATCTCCGGCTGGTTCCACGATGCCGGTCAGCCCACCACTCACTTCAACGTGCTTCGTGAGCGTGGCATTGATTCCCGCCGGGTGGTCATCGACGATGCCGCCCCCCTGTTCCACATTGGCGCGGCACCCTCCTACGCCCCCATGCACTTCGTCGTCTGTGACCACGACATTGCCAACCGCTATGAGCAGACCATGCTGGTACTCTCCACCCTGCGGCATTTCAAGTACGACATGTCCACCGTCTCCCATCAGGTGCTGGAAGGCAAGCACTGCTGGTACATCACCGCCAGAGACGAGGTCGGTGACAGCGTGCTGGGCAAGCTGGTGCTGGACTTTATCGCCAAGCTGTAAGCGCATACGAAAAATGGTTCCCGGGAGTGCGCTCCCGGGAACCATTTTTCACAGAAACTGCCGAATGTCGATCACCAGACGCTCCTCCAGATTGATGAGTCGCTTGGTAATGTCCTTGGACTTCTCATCCGCAGCGGCATACTGATTGAGATAGCGATTCAGAGACTTGATCCCCATATGGCATCCATCCGTCATAAGGCTTGCAACGGTCTTGTCGGAATCCTTCATTGCGAGCTTTACCGTCGTTTTCATCCACGACATTCCCGTGGCAATCGGGTTTGGCTCCTTATCATCCCCGCCAAGTCTTTCAAGCTCCGATTCTATTTCGCGTTCAAGCTGCTCGTGCTTTTCCTTGCTCTCCGTCAGGATCTTTTCAAAGTCCTTAGATTTGACGTGCGGCAGCACGTCCTCTATTGATTTTATTCCCATCTTTACGCCGGCGGCGCATTCGCGCAGCAGGCTGACCGTATCTTTTTCAATCATTTCTTTGTCCTCCGTTTTTTCATATTATATCCGAAAAAACGAAAACAATTCATTTTGAAGAAAGATGATATTATTTTAAAAGTGCATTAAGTTCTGCCATTTTTTCGGCTGTCGGAGTGGGATATCGGTCAAAATCAAAGGGGATGCCGAGCGTGTCGTACTTTACCTTGCAGATCTTTTTGAAAGGCAAAAGCTCAATCCCATCAACACATTCGTGCTCCTTTGCAATCGACCTTAATCGAAGAATATTATCGGTATTATCGTTAAGAGTCGGGATTATGACCTGTCTTAACGTCGTCGGTATCCTCTTTTCATTAAGAAGCGCAAGGAAATTCAGCACGGGTGCAAGCCTGCATCCTGCGTATGCCATATAGTCGGAATCGTTTGTGTACTTGATATCAAGAAGAACTCTGTCGCATTCGTCGAGCAGCGCTTCAATTTCGCGGTTAAGTATGCTTCCGGAAGTATCGAGGCAGGTGTTTATTCCCTCGCTGTGGCAAAGCTCGAAGAGCCTTTTCGCAAATTTTGGCTGCAGAATGGGCTCTCCTCCGGATAGGGTCACTCCCCCCTCATTGCCAAAGTAGCTTTTGCACCTCAGGATCCTTTCCATAACCTGCTCGGCAGTATACTTGCTACCGCCGTCACACGTTTGTGTGTCTGGGTTATGGCAGCATCCGCACCTGAGATTGCATCCTTGAAGGAAGACGACGAACCTGACTCCGGGGCCGTCTACCGTTCCGAGGGACTGAAAAGAGTGAATCCTGCCTGCAACGTTCTTCCTGCTCATATTGTTTCGTGGAAGGTTCTGCTGATAACCTCGCGCTGCTGCTCGCGCGAGAGCTTTGCGAAGTTTACCGCATATCCTGAAACTCTTATGGTCAGGTTGGGGTATGCCTCCGGATCGTCATACGCCTTCATCAGGAGCTCGCGGTTCATTACGTTGATGTTTATATGGTGTGCGCGCTTTGAGAAGTAGCCGTCAAGGATAGAGGTGAGATTTTTGTACCTTTCCGCCTCCGTGCGGCCAAGAGCCTCCGGTGTAATGGAGAATGTGTTGGAGATGCCGTCGCGGCAGTCGTCATACGAGATCTTCGCGACTGAGTTAAGCGATGCGAGCGCACCGTTTTCCTCTCTGTTGTGCATCGGGTTTGCTCCGGGGGCGAAGGGCGCGCTTGCCTTTCTTCCGTCGGGAGTTGCGCCGGTGTTCTTTCCGTACATTACGTTTGACGTAATGGTAAGAACCGAGAGGGTATGTATCGCGTTTCTGTAGGTTGGGGTCTTTCTAAGCTCCGAGATCACCTTGTGGGTCATATCCTTTGCGATAAGATCGACTCTGTCATCGTCGTTTCCGTATTTGGGGAAGTCGCCTACCGTGTCAAATTCAATGACATATCCTTCCTCGTTTTTGATCGGACGGACGTCTGCATACTTGATTGCCGAGAGCGAGTCCGCTACCACGGAAAGTCCCGCGATTCCAAACGCCATAAAACGCTCTACGTCCGTATCGTGAAGTGCCATCTGCGTTTTTTCGTATGCGTACTTATCGTGCATGTAATGGATTACGTTCATTGTGTTTACGTACAGGTGGCAGAGCCATTCGTTGTAAACATCAAATCGCTTCATTACCTCGTCAAAGTCGAGCCTGTCACCGCTAAGCACGGGCATCTGCGGTCCGATATGCATTCCGCTGGTGGTATCGTAGCCGCCGTTTATCGCTATCAGAAGCAGCTTTGCAAGGTTGCAGCGTGCGCCGAAGAACTGCATCTGCTTTCCGAGCTTCATTGCCGAAACACAGCAGGCTATTGCATAGTCATCGCCGTATATCGGACGCATTACGTCGTCGTTCTCATACTGTATCGAGTCGGTATCGCATGACACCTTTGCGCAGAATTTCTTAAAGCTATCCGGAAGCGATGTCGACCAGAGAATCGTCAGATTGGGCTCGGGAGCCGAGCCTAAGGTGTAGAGCGTGTTGAGCATTCTGAAGGTGTTTTTCGTAACGAGCGTTCTTCCGTCCTCGCCCATGCCTCCAAGTGCCTCGGTGATCCACATAGGGTCTCCGCCGAACAGCTCGTTGTATTCGGGCGTGCGAAGGTGGCGCGCCATACGGAGCTTCATAACGAAATCGTCCATCAACTCCTGTGCACCCTCCTCGGTGAGCAAGCCGCGCTCTATATCACGCTCGATATAGATATCGAAGAAGGTCGAAACTCTGCCAAGGGACATTGCGGCACCGTTCTGTTCCTTTATTGCTCCAAGATATGCGAAGTACGTCCACTGTATTGCTTCTCTTGCCGTCTTTGCGGGCTCAGAGATATCAAAGCCGTACATGGCCGCCATTTCCTTGAGGTAACCGAGGAAGGATATCTGTCTGAAAAGCTCCTCGTTAAGGCGTATTTCCTCGGTATCAAAGGTTGCGCTTGCAAGCGCAGCCTTATCCTTTTTCTTTTCCTCGATAAGTCTGTCAACTCCGTAGAGCGCAACTCTGCGGTAGTCGCCGATGATCCTGCCCCTGCCGTATGCATCGGGAAGTCCGGTTATGACGTGACATTTTCTTGCCGCGCGCATCTCCTCGGTATAGGCCCTGAAAACTCCGTCGTTATGCGTGGTGCGGTATCTGAATTCCTCCTCGATTTTGCGTCCGAGCTTATATCCGTAAGCCTCGCACGCTTGCCTTACCATTCTCATGCCGCCAAACGGATTTACTCCGCGCTTGAGCGGACGGTTGGTCTGCAGTCCCACGATAAGCTCGTTTTCCTTGTCAAGATACCCCGGGGTGTAGCTGGTCAAGGATGAGACCGTGTCGGTATCTATCTCAAGCACACCGCCAAACTGGCGCTCGAGCTTAAAGAGTGCCTCAAGCCTTTGCATCAGCATCTCGGTGCGTGGCGTTGCTTTTGCGAGGAAGTCCTCGTTTCCCGTATATTCTCTGTAATTTTTCTGTATGAAGTCGCGAACGTTGATCTCGTCCTGCCATACTCCCGCGGCAAAGCCGCTCCAATTTCCATGTGTCATAATAGTCTCCGTTCTGTCGCGATGGGCGACCTCAAGATCGTTCAATGCGCAAGCAGCGCAGGCTTTCCACGCCAAAAAGATTTCAGACCGCCGGAAAAACAAAAAGGGCAGTCAGCTTCCAAACTGATCTGCCCAGACGGTCGGCATAAAAACTTCTACATTCCCCCGCGGTGATCCGCGAAATCCGTCAGTTATGTAAAAGCTGTATAATTATTATATCTTATATTTCCGCTTTTGTCAACCTGAAAAAACGAAAAACTCTCAGGTAATTTATTCATATGCTAAGTCCCGGTGTCGGCTTATTCCTCAGTGTATTCTGCTATGTATGGGAGGTTTCTGAAATATTCGCCGCAGTCAAGTCCGTAGCCGATAACGAAGTGATCAGGAATTGTGAACAGTGAATAATCGGGATTGTAATCAACGATTCTTCTGGAGGGCTTGTCAAGCAGGGTTATTACTCTCAGTGAAATTGGGTTTCTCGTCTGCAAAAGCTTAACGATGTCGTTAAGGGTTCTGCCCGTGTCAACTATATCCTCAAGTATTACTACGTGATACTTGCTTATATCTCGGTCGAGATCCATTGTGATCCTTACGATTCCGGAGGACTCCGTGCCTTCGTAATAGCTCTTTGCACACATAAAACCGATCTCGGACGGAACCGTGACGGCTCTGCATATATCAGCCATGAATACGAACGCGCCCTTGAGTATGCTTACAAGCATTATGGGTCTTCCGTCGTAGATTGAATCGATAATCTTGCCGGCTTCCTTTATCTTCTCGTCGATCTGTTCCTTGGTTATAAGGATCCTCTTAATTCGTTTGTTGAAGTCCGATATGTTCTCGATCTCTTTCATTTTTATCTCCCGTTAATAAATTAAAGTGCAAAAAATTTACTCAAGTATTTCAAATGCGTCCCTGCCGTGCTTGCATATGGGACACACAAAATCGTCCGGAAGTTCCGGCTCGTCATGGATATAACCGCATATTGTGCAGATATATCCCTTGAAGCCTGCGGACTTCGGCTTTGGTTTAACGTTTTTGTGGTAATAGGAGTAGCTCATCGTTTCCTTGTCGGATACCGTATCTGCCTCGGTCAGTGAGCAGATGAACATTCCGTGCGTGCCGAGGTCTATATAATCCTCAACCGCAAGTGACATATAGGCGTTAATGTATTTCGGAAGGACGACGAGTCCGTTTTTCGAGCGGATCGGAGAGCAGTCTGCGAATTTATCAACGTCTCTGCCGCTTTGGAAGCCGAACACCTCAAACACCTTGAACGGCGCCTCGACCGAGATGCAGTTTACGTTAAGAATTCCGGTCTCCTTTACCGTATCGTGGGTGTAATTCGATTTGTTAACGGTTACCGCGACACGCTCGGGGGTGCTTGTAAGCTGACATACCGTGTTTACGATACATCCGTTGTCTCGCTTTCCGTCATTCGTTGTGACTACGTAAAGACCGTATCCGATATTGAATAAGGCATTTGAATTGATTTTAGCAGCCATATTATTATCCTTCCAACATAACCTTGTACATATTATAGCAGAAATCCCAACATTTTTCAACAGCATATTTATATTTATTTACAAATACGGATAAAATATGTCACCAATCATAAAATGCTTTAAGGCAGGAGCGCGCGGGTATATACGGAAACGTATGAAAAATCACCGGTCAATATTTATATTTATACCGTTGACCTCAATGCCGCCCGTTACGCGGATCATAACGTATTTTACGTTGTTTATGACCTGGGTTGAAACGAGATCGCGATGCTCGGGATCGACCTTTATCTTGACTTCTGGTGTCTCAAGATCGAATTTTTTGGTTGATACTACGTTTTTGGGAACGAGCTCGACGTTTTTACCGAAGCTTTCGTCCATAGCCGTGTCAAGTCTTTCCAGCTTTTCATCGCTGATTCCGCAGTTTGCGAGCACCTCCTTTACCGTGCCCTTCGTGAGCAGAAGCGGCTCGGGGTCTCCCGACTCCTTGTGAGCCTCTATCATTTCCCCTATTTGGGCATGCACCGATCTTACGACCTCAAAGCTGCATTCCTCGCCCAGCGCCTCGCTAAGGCAAGCGTCAAAGGTCGATTTCTGAACCTTAGGCGGCATTGGCGGATTGGAGGCAAAAATGCTTTCTGTAAAATCGGGGAAGCTTTCCGCAACGCTTCTCGTGTAATAGAGAGCGTTATATATATTGGTCCTTCTGCCGTCAAAGCAGGGGAACATAAATCCAATCTCCGGCGAGGAGAGGAGAGATGACGCGCTTATAGCGTGGAACAGACTGTCTGCCTCGCGGAAGGAAAGCGCCTCGGGGGGATTCTTTACCGGACAGATGGCGCAGATCACGTAGGAGAACATTTCAGAAGAGGCCTCCCCCTCGCCGTCTGACGTTCGGGTCACAACGTCGTACCTGTCGTTGGCGAGAAGAATCACGTAATTTGATTCAAATCTTACGCTTTTTGTAACACGGGTATAGAATTCGTCAAGTACCTCACTGTCGCGTAGCTCTGTTTTCACCAGCTTCATAAGAAGCTGGTGCTCCTCGCTGTCGCTAACCTGCTTTGTACTGAATAGAATGTCGGTAAGGTTAGTTCCAAGACTGCCGGAGAGGGATTTTTTCATTACTCCGAGCAGCTTTTCGGTTACGACCGAATCACCGAGTGCGAGCGGCTGGGATATTTTTGCTATTTGTTCACCGCCCCCGTTGACAAAGCATCCAACGATGCGCGGAATGTTGCTTCTTTCGGGACGGAATCTTCGTTTTATTTCTCTTAGTTCTTTATCTGTCATACTGTTTTCTCCGTTCTTTTTTGTGTGCTCCTATTTTATCATAAAAAAAGATGCAAGTCAACGGCAGAATTAACGCCTCGGCAAAAACATTCCCCCTCTGCGGATGCAAGGGGGAATCAGATAAATTCTTTTTCTATGACCTCGGTGTTTTCTTCCGAGTATTCAATCTCGCAGGATATCCTTCGTGCAAGCTCCGCAACCTCCCCTGCGTCTGTCGGCGCCGCTCTTCCGATAAGCGACGCAAAGAGTCTCTCGGTAAAGAAGGCAAATCCAAGCGCCATAATGAATTCCTTTCGGCATTCAGCGCTTCCCGTGTGCCGATAAATAAGATAGGCGAGCATTCTCTCAAGCTCATTTTCATAACCCGTAACGCGGGTTGTGTCCGAGGTGTAGCACAAAAAAGCCTCGCGATCGTTTTCATCGATGAATTCAAGTCTGCGGATAAGATCTCTCCACTCACCGTCGCTTAGCCCGGCGGGAGAAGCTTCGTATTCGGTGTAGAGCCTTTTCAGCCTTTCGCTGTACTCAACCGTTCGGTCGCTCAGAATGGAGAATATATGAGCTCTCTGCGCGGGCGTGTCAAATTCTACGCAGAATTCGTCGTCAGAAACAATGCCGACCGTGCTGATATCCATATACCCGTCGCTTGACAGTATCAGGCGGCACGCTTCCTCGCAAGCCATTCCAAGCCCAACTTCGATCCCGAGTTTTGTGCGGTTATAAAATCTCGGATGCTCCTTGCATATATCGCAGAGATGATCCTCTCCTATTTCCAATATGATCCTACAGAGTCCCGATTCGTTAAGGTGGGGGCATCGCTCGTTTTCATCAAGTCTGAAATGCGGTGTATCCCCGTATTCGATGCTTTCGGTAATTTTATTTGCGTACGGATGGCGGCAGGCGCGGTATTTTTCAACCGCTTCGGCATCGATATCGATCTCCCAGCCTGCGCAGCAACTGTGATGGCACTTGTCGGATATACAATTAAAGTCCTTATAATATTCGGGTGCAAAAAGGTGCATAGTCTCCTCCGGAAATTTGCACGCCGCCAAGCTTTTTCTTAAAAGCACGAAGGCTATGATTTGCGTTTCTTTGCTTCTATTTTATCAAAATGCATTGACTATGTCAACATAGTTTTAATTAAGGAGAGTTTTTCCTTGATTTTTTTCTTTAGCTATGGTATACTATTTGCGTTTGTTTGAATAAGTTTGGAATGGAGAAATAAAGTGAATTCGGATGCAAAATCACCGGCGAGCGCGGCAAATACTTCGCAGTCGGCAAAAAGAAGCTCGTTTTCCGGTAAGATAGGATTCGTGCTGGCTGCCGCGGGGTCGGCGGTCGGTCTCGGAAACGTGTGGCGCTTCCCTTATCTTGCCGCAAAATACGGCGGGGGAATGTTTCTTCTCGTTTATATAATACTTTCGGTCACGTTCGGATTTTCTCTTATGGTCGCTGAGATCGCCATCGGAAGGAAAACGCAAAAAAGCCCCATAGAGGCATTCCGTGCCCTTGATAAAAGATTCGCCTTCGTAGGCGTGATAGCCGCCTTGATTCCCGCGCTGATACTTCCTTATTATTCGGTTATCGGCGGCTGGGTAACTAAATACACCTTTGGATTTATTACCGGCGGCATGCGAGATATGGCAGAGAGCGGATATTTCTCCTCATATATTTCGAGTGATATAGAGCCGATAATATGGTTCTTGATATTTATAGGCGCGACCGCCTTGATCGTTCTTTTTGACGTTCAGAAGGGAATCGAGAAGGTCAGCAAGATAATGATGCCGATACTTGTGGTTCTTATGGTGTTTATCGTCGTTTACACCTTTATAGCAACCGACGGAATCGGCGAGGGCGTTGTCTATTATCTCAAGCCGGATATTTCAAAATTTAGCTATATGACGGTCGTCGCGGCAATGGGACAGCTGTTTTATTCAATGTCTCTTGCCATGGGAATTATGATAACCTTCGGGTCGTATATGAAGAAGGATACGAGTATCGAAAAATCTGCTCATCAAATAGAGCTTTTTGATATGGGTATAGCGATCCTTGCGGGTCTTATGATCGTTCCGGTTTGTATTATCTGCGGCGAGGGCGAGGTTTCAAAGGGCCCCGGACTTATGTTTGAGGTTCTTCCCAAAATATTCAACAATATGGTCGGCGGCGCATTTCTTGGCACAACCTTCTTCCTTATGGTATTGCTTGCCGCGCTTACCTCCTCAATATCTCTTATGGAAAC
This sequence comes from Eubacteriales bacterium, assembly GCA_045652665.1. Classification (GTDB taxonomy): domain Bacteria; phylum Bacillota; class Clostridia; order Oscillospirales; family CAG-272; genus UBA1740. Next base: position 9,320 of record JAZRUS010000053.1, read on the forward strand.
GATAGTTTCAACTCTGGGAGATAAATGGGGCATTGGCAGACGCAGAGCCTGCCTTGCCGTTTTAGGAACAAGCTTGATATTAGGTCTGCTTTCCTGCTTTGGCTACAGTGTGTGGGATGGCTTTGCGATATTTGGAAGATTCAGTATACTCGATGCATTCGACTTTTTGACTAACAGCGTACTGATGCCTATCGTTGCTATTCTTACGTGTACCGTTATTTCGTTTATCATAAAACCAAAATCTATAATAGACGAGGTGTCCCTTTCGGGAAAATTCCGTCTTGAGCGGATGTTCTCTGTTATGATACGGTTCGTCGCACCGGCGTTTTTGCTTGTAATCCTCGTGTTTGCAATCCTTGAGGGTGTCGGAGTTATAACCGTGTAACAGTCTGCTGTCAATAATTTGAGGCCGTCGCATCTAGACGTAACCAATAAAAAAGAGGTATTGTGCATAGTAAACCTAGCACGGTACCTCTTGTTCGTCAGCCGAAAATCTGATCTAAACTTGTGCGCCCCGCGTTTTGATCTGCTTGAATGAAAATCTATCCCGGCGCCTTACCTCGGAGATCAGACCGCAGGCTATTTTAGCTCCTGCATTGCCTGAGGGCTGTGACGTAAAGTCGTCAGAACCGCTATGAATGATCACCGTTCTTCCTATTATTTCGTCAACCGTGAATCTGTCCGTCAGAAAGGCGAGATAGGCTCTGCCGTTCGCGCCGAAAAGAGGAGGCATATCCCCCGAGTGATATGGATGGGGGCGTTCGCCTGTATCATAGTGCGCTCCTGCGTTCGCAAACGGATCGCTGCTGTTTCCTGTGCATTCCGAACCCCCGTGTATGTGAAACGCAAAGATACCGCCTTCACACTTGTCTGTCGGTATCGGTAGACCGCTAATATCCGCGACGACCAGAACGCCGATTTTTGACTGATAGAATTTTACCGCCCCGCCTATTAGGCTGTATTCCGGACTTCCCTGTATCATCGCAACCGCCTGCGGCAAACCCCGAAGGATCGGATAAAGCTCGCTTTCATTGCTTCTGTTCTGCATCGTGACCTCTCTTATCTGGTATCATTATATACTATGAATACAGATCCCAAGCCGTGAATTTATATCAGTCGGAGAGTCGGTATACTAAAAGAGAATAAAGCCTCGAAGATAAATTTTAGCGTCCTACGCCGCACTTCGCTTTGTAAGGTATATCAAAATGAATCGCTCCGGCAGTGTACGGCAAAATTTTGTCACTCATTCGTATTGAAATATTCACACTTATATGGTATTATATTTATAAGTAACAGGCTCAGCCGACACATATCTTGGGATTCCTTGAGTATTGACACCGTATCTCGGCAAAGAGCCTCGATAATATCCCAAATTACATAGAAGGATAATTTAAAATGGATGATAAACTTAACACGGATAAGGTATCAATAACAAGATCCGGATCGTTTTTTGAATGGTTGGATAATTTCTGGTATCACTACAAATGGCATACTGTTTTTGCCGTGTTCATAGTGTTTGTGATAACCGTATGTACCGTTCAGATGTGCGAGAAGGAGAGCTACGACGCGTATGTTTTATATGCGGGCGATCACGCAATAAGCCGCGAAAGCGTTAACGGTGACTATCCGGAATACAATAAGACTAAGGACACGGTCGAGTTGTTTGTAAAGGACTATGATGAAAACGGCGTCGTGAATGTTTCCTTCCGAGATCTTTACACGCCCGATGACGGGGCGCTTTCGGGACTTGATGAAAGCTATTTTCGGCGCGCATATGAGGACAGAAATACACTTACGAGCACGATGATGGCGGGGGACTACTTCTTATGCTTCTTTTCTCCGTCCGTATTTGACAGCTACTGTGTAATTGAAACCGAGGGAGATATGGGCGTATTTGCAAACCTTGAACCTATCATAGGGGAAAAAGAGGGTGTTGAGTATTATGGATCAAATACCCGCGCCATCCTTCTCAGCTCCACAGACGCCTACGGACTGCCGGGACTTTGCGACTTGCCGGATGACACGCTGGTCTGCATAAGGAGCCTTAGCATATCGACGCATCTTGATAAGAGGGAAAATGAGCGAGAATATAACCGAGCGATAGAGACGCTGAGCGCAATGCTTGATTACCAATCTTAATGTAAATAAATATTTACATAAACAAAAATAACAAAGAGGCTGTCAAATTTAGCGTGACAGCCTCTTTTCATTATATGGGTCGGACTTTCGATGCGGGAAGGTGATCTGCTATACCGTATCTTACGGGTATAAGCTCTTCTCCGTTATAATCGAGAATACAATAGGATGCGTTTAGCATAAACGGGACGCGGTCGGTCATATTCAGCTCGGTATATCCACAGAGATAATACCAGAATGCCCTGATGACCGCGGAGTGACTGACGATAAGTATTGTTTCGTTTTGGTGTAATGCGGCGATCCTTTTGATCTCTCTGTGCAATCTGTCTGCTGCGCGCCGCGTGTCCTCTCCGTTTGGATAAACGAAATCGCGGTGGGTCCTGTTAACCGTGAAATCCTCCAGCTTACGAAGCTCTGATGCGTCTCTTCCTTCCCAATCGCCGACGTATACCTCGCGTAGCATTTTTGAGACCTTTACCTTAAGTCCACGGATCCTTGCGTGCGGCTCTGCCGTGCTTTTTGCGCGGATGAGATCGCTTGAATAAACCGCGCTTATCGGCTCGTCCGAAAGGTGGGAGGCTGTAATTTCGGATTGCATTATTCCCTCCTCCGTAAGTCCGAGGTCGGTATGACCTATATATATTCCGCCGGCATTGCCGATGCTTTGCCCGTGCCGTTCAAGATATATGCGTGTCATTTCTATGCCTCCCTTTTTGCTTCTGTAAGGCCTTCCTCTACGATATGTTGGTTGTCTGAGTAGGAAATTGGTATCAAATGCTCTCCGTCATATTCTGCGATGCTGAAGGATGCGTTTGCAGGGAAATTATATGCAGAAGCCATATTGGACGGATCTACGCCGTTGATTTTGCACCAAAACGCACGTATAACCGCTGCGTGAGCGGTAATCAAAACGGTTTTTCCTATGTTTTCCTTTGAAATTCTTAATACTTCATTTTCAAACCGAGCGGCGGCGCAAAGGACGCTCTCGCCGTTTGGTAGGGTAAACAACCCGAAATTGTTTTTCCACCCGAGCACAAACTGTTCATAATGCTCGTTCACAAGAACGTCAATGGGAGTTCCCTCCCAATCACCAAGATATATTTCACGAAGCTCACAGCTGTCAATGACCTTTAAACCACGCATTTCGGCGTGAGGAAGCGCAGTGTTGTGCGCCCGAAGCAGGTCACTTGAATAAATCGAATCGATTTTAACGCTTGCCAGACGCTTTGCGGTTGAATCAGCCTGCTTATACCCAAGCGCGCTGAGGTCAAGATCTGTATGACCGAGATATATTCTTTGTTCGTTTCCAAGGCTTTGTCCGTGGCGAACAAGATAAATAACTGTTTTACTCATAAAATCACCTAAGTAAACAATGCTTTTTGGAGAAATAAATATAAATACAATCTGCTTGCGTTTACATTATAGCATCTTTGCTCTTAAAAAGCAATAAAGAATTCATTTATGTTTAATAATGCGATAAAACGCAAGAATTGAGTTTGAGTTAATAAAGGAAAACGAAATATATTCCCCACAAAATCGGCAAAAATCACAAAAACACCTCTCGCTAGTCAAAATAAAATATAAAAATAGGGATGTAATCCCCACAAATTTAAATAATTAATTAAAATTTTTAAAAATTTTAACCCAATAATTCTGATTTAAAAGGGTATTAATTACGAATTATCTCTGGTTAAATGCTTTAAAAGTTGTCTTGTATTGTGTTTTCTGAGGATTAAATTTAATATTTCGTAAAATCTACACACAATATATTCAATTTAGGTGAAAATTGCGTATAAATCACCCCGGAAGAAGATGAAATGACATATTTTGCCAATTTGCGCGCATAAACCGGTATTATTAGAAAAAAGCGGGGGAACGGTAGATGTGTGGCTACGTCTTGGGTGCGTTCGTTTGCATAAATGCGGACATTGTTTATTTTTTGACTTGTACTGATGATTGTTTCACGTGAAACATCTGATTTTTGCTATTATTAAAGTTTAACACTCTACACATTATTATATTTTAATAATATATTGACTTTTTAAGTAAAAATAGGTATAATATTACTAATAAATCATACTTAAAGGACGGTAATGAATAAAAAATGGCAAAGGTTGTTTCATTTTCCAACCAGAAAGGCGGTGTCGGTAAGACAACGTCCTGTGTAAACATTGGGGCTCAGATAGCAAATAAGGGTAAAAAAGTTCTTATAATTGATATGGATCCGCAAGGTAATGCTACAAGCGGTCTTGGAATAGCTAAGTCTAAGGTTAAAAAAACAATATACGACGTTATAATTGGCAGAACTGATATTAAAGATGCAATAATTAAAACGAAATTTAAGAATTTGTCGGTTGTTTCCTCTAATATAGACTTGGCAGGAGCTGAGCTGGAGTTACGCGAGCTTGATGAGAATTTGAATTTTACTCAGATTGCGCTTGATTCTATAAAGGATGAATTTGACTACATATTTATTGATTGCCCCCCGTCTCTCGGTATGCTTACTGTAAAAGCTCTATCTGTCTCGGATGGAATTGTTATACCTATGCAATGTGAATTTTACTCGCTTGAGGGTATGTCGCAGCTTTTGAACACTGTAAAACGCATAAAGCAGCTTTATAACCCCGATTTGACTATTGCAGGCATACTTTTGACGATGTATAACGGTAGATTGACTCTTACAAGTCAGGTTGTTGCTGAGTTAAAAAAATATTATGCTGATCAGCTATTTAAAGTGCCGATTTCACGTACTGTCAGAATATCGGAAGCTCCCGGATACGGTGAACCGATATGTTACCATGATCCATACGGCAAGGGTTCTCTTGAATATGCCGCTGTTGCAAAAGAGCTGATGCTTAGAATTTAATAAATGTTTCACGTGAAACATTTATTAAATCTCGTGTTTTTTGGATTGATTACTAAATTATGTTACTATGACGTGATGGATTGTACTGTTTCACGTGAAACAATGGGAATATTAATTAAAATAAAACCCAACTTATATAAATTCTGTTCTGCTTTTCCTTGAATAAAAACGCTTGTTTTTGTAAAAAAAACGATTATTTATTTCATATTTTGTAGATAAAATACATTTAACGAACAAAAATGACAAATATTACCAATTTTAGGAGACGAACATGCCGGTAAAAAAGAATAGCGGGCTTGGTAGAGGCCTGGATGCAATATTTCTTGAAAATACGCTTGAAAAAGAAGCTGTAAAAAATGAGAATGCTATAAATAAGCTTAAAATATCCTTGGTTGACCCGAAAAGCGATCAACCAAGAAAAGATTTTAAAAAGGAAGCCCTTGAGGAGCTCGCTGAATCGATTGCCCTTAACGGTCTCTTGCAGCCTATTCTAGTGCGTGAGTACGGAAACGGAAGGTATCAGATAATTGCGGGTGAAAGACGCTTCAGAGCATCTAAAATTGCCGGTCTGACTGAAATTCCGGCAATAATACTTGACAAGGACGACAGAGCGGCTGCTGAGATTGCATTGATTGAAAATATTCAGAGAGAGGACCTTAATCCTATTGAGGAGGCAATGGCCTTTAAGACACTTGCGGAGGAATATCAGCTTACCCAGGAAGAGCTCTCTGTAAGGGTTGGCAAATCTCGAAGCGCGATAGCAAATGCTACGAGATTGCTTGATCTTCCATCGGATGTCCTTTCCCTTGTCGCGAGCGGGGAATTGACGGCAGGACACGCAAGAACACTTCTCGGACTTAAATCGCGTGATGATATGCTGCCGCTTGCTGAGAAGGTTATTGTTGACGATCTGTCTGTAAGACAGCTGGAGGAAGAGGTAAAGCGCTGGAATAAGCCTAAGAAAGAGACTGCAGAGGACGAGCCGCTTCCCATCGTTGATTACTTCAGAGAAATGCAGATTCGTGTTCAGTCGCACCTCGGAAGAAAGGTAGAGATAAACGGAAAGGGAAGAAAGAAAACCCTGACTCTTTATTACGAGGACAACGAGGACCTTGACGATCTGCTTACACTCCTTTGCGGCAAGGATTTTCTAGACGAGATCTGATATGATTTTGGCGCAATTTGATGCAAAAGGCAAACACGGTTTTTTAGTCTATTTATATGATTTGCGTCGAAAAAGTAAATAATTATTTGCAAAAACGAGGTTTTTATGAGAAAAATCAAGGAATTTATATTCCTCAACCTTGCTGATTATGAAGGTATTGCAATTCCTTTTCCGATCGGCGCGGTATTGCTTTGCGTTGTGGTATCCATGATCGCTTTTATGTTCATTTACAACTACCGCAGATCACACGTAATAACTCTTTATAAAAGGCTTATAAGGTTCGATGCAATCTCTGATGAATCTGCGATGACGCTTTGCGATCTGTATCTTGACAGCTCGCGCGTTATTCGCACAGCTCTTTCCGGCAGCGGAGAGATCACGTCGATAGTAAAGCGCGTCGGTGAGGCGAAAATGAGCTATGAGGAGTACGTTGCGGCAACGAAAAAGAAAGGGTATAAACCCGAGAAAATTGATTTTAGCGAAGCTAAGTTCTATATTTCTCCCGATGTGCTTGGCAGAGCTAAGGGAATTGTTGCGAAATCAGAGCCGTCAATCTGGAAGCCGATAATCTTTTCGGTAGTGCTTATAGGTGTGCTGGTGCTTGCTATATTCTTCCTGCCTGACCTTCTATCGGCAATCAGCCGCGCATTAGAGTAACATCTGTCAACAGTTAAAAACGGGAACACGAAGCAGATCCGATAGATTTGCAATGTGTTCCCGTTTTTTGAAAGAAGAATCCGGGGTGTTATTCTTTATTTTCCGTTTCTGATCTTATTTAGTTTTGAATTAATTTTAAGGAGTTCGTCCTTTGTAAAGCTCTTTCCCATCATGCCCATCATGCCTAAAAGGCGCAAAAGGGTGAATCCGCCCATCATATCCTTCATTGATTCTGTCACTTCAAAGCCTCCGACGTTGTTTCCGAGCGTTCCGATAACAGAGGAAAACAGCTGCCGCCCTTCTTCAACCTTCATTATATCCGCGACCTTGCTATTGAGAGAGAGGAAACCGTCGGCCTCTGTAATATCAAACCAGTTTAAAACCGCGCCCTTTTCCTGCATTCGATAGGAATCGCAGAACTTGTCGGTCTTGCATATCACCGCGCCGTCCGTGCATTCCCCCGCAACCGCGGTAAGCCTGACTGTGCCGCTGTTTTTTACCTTGAATCTGAATATTTTATCTTTGCTACGCATCCTTCCGACACTCTTGCCGTTTGCAAACAGCTCAACCTCGTCAAGATTTGAGTATACCTTGACCTCAACCTCGTCTTCAACTCTCATAACGTATCTTTTCGAGGTTATGTGGACGAAGGGCTCATCCGACAGCCACGCCTTGTAGATATAGAAGGCGTCTTTTTTATATTTTCGGTCAAAGGTTACAAGTCCCTTGTGATTCTGTCCATTCTCTCCGCCCTCACCTCTCGCATCGGCTCCGAAATCAAACATATTCCACACGTAAGTTGACCATATATATTTTCTTGAAAAGAGCTGACGGATGAGCGCCTCGTGATAGATTGCCTGATACTCCTCGGTATAATCTCCGCTTTCGGGATTTGAATTGTGCCAGTTAAGAGCC
>JAZRUS010000054.1:0-56819 GCA_045652665.1 Eubacteriales bacterium
TCAGTCTTTCCGATCACTACCTAAAGGTAGCACATATTTAATTTTGAATTGAACCGCCGTATGCCGAACGGCACGTACGGTGGTGTGAGAGGTGGATTAAATTTCACCTACTCGATTGCGTCGGTGGAAACAAAGAAAAGGTTGTTTTGTTTGAACAAATATGATATAATAAGTCGAACTGTAAAATGAAAGGAAATAAGAGATGTTATTACGAAAAGTTGCGACAATTTCTGATAAATTAAAAACTTTTATACAGAGTGGGAATTATGAAATATACATACTTCGGTTGATGAATCAATCTAAAACTGTGTTCCCCGGAGAATATGATCGTCACAAAGTACAATCACACAGCGAATGTGACTTTTATGATGTTAAAACGCTGGAAAAGTATGAAGCAAAATTGCCTTTTGATAAAAAAGAAGGCGAATTGATTTGTCGCAATAATTCCAATTTAAAAGAATGGATATCATTTATGATGAGAGAGGAAGAGGAATTTGGCGATAAAATCATCATTCAGAGAGGCAAGTATACAGTTGACAGTCTTCGTTTGTACCGAACACTGAAAAAACGATTGAATGATGTAAAAGCAGATGAACATGCCATTTTTTTCTTTCCATATCCCATAACATTTGATATGGAGCCTATCGGTGATGAGGCACCGCTATATCAAATGGTTTCAGATATACTTTCAGCATTGTTCAGAGAATTGAAACGCAATGGGGTTATAGGAAATAGAAAAGTATATGCTATGTATCCCACTATGGATAAAAAAATTGCTCTCAGGTGTTTAAACAACGACTTGAGAGAGTACATTTCTTGTAATGAACTTGATGAAATATTTACCTATAGATTTGCATTGGCTGATGAGTGAAAAAATATTTGAGGCAAACGGCATCAGAGTTTTTACAAAGAGAGGAATTCAAATTCTTGGTGCTGTTGCTAGTAATCTGAATATAGTGATATGATACACAGCGAATATCTACAGCTATCTTGATGCCGCGACCAAGTTAGATCCCGTTGTGGCAATGAGTAAGGCGCTACAGTGAGATAAAAAAGCAAAGATTAATCCCGAAGCGTTTGCTTCGGGATTAGATTTACGATTTGGAGTATAATTCATTGTAAAGTGTATTTGGTATTGATTCCCAATTTGTTTTATCAATATTATTACAAAACAAGTTGCTTATATCATCAGAATGATACGCCAATTCTTTAAGAGCATGAGTTCGTGTTTGTTTATTGATATATTTTACGTTTTGATCGTTAATATCAAATATGTAATATTTATTGCTATCTGTATGTGAGTTCAAATTACATAGAAAAAGACAAACTTTAGGATTGACTGGCATGTATATGCCTGATTCATAAGAATAATCCAAATTTTTAATAATATAGCAAGGATTGTCAGAAGTGATAAACTCTGCATCGCCTGTCGCAATTAAAAAGCATGGTTGATAATTATTGCTTAGGCTTTTTACAGATCGTGAAACACTATTATTACTTTTCTTAATAGCATAGCGATATAGTTGCATAAGCCAGTGTGATTCTTCGTATGCAGTATCAAAAATTGTAGTACCAAGCATATCGTTTAGCTCTTTTATTAGTTTACTTAAACCCAATGCTTGCATATTTTCAAATCGACGAAGTAACTGTACAACTACAAATTCAAATAGAATTTCTCTGTGCTTTGCAAAGACTTTCCAACTTCTTTTCATAATATGTGATGTTGTATAGTCTTTCACCTTTGGCCACTCATTTTCAATATTTTGGGCAAAATAATCTTCAATGGTTTTGGAGACTCTTTCTTTCCAAAGATCATAAACTATTGAGTCGTCTATTACCGTTCCGTCGGCTGTAGTATAAATCCATTTATCAATATTTTCCAAACAATTATTATAATCATTCTCGTCAAGAATCTTTGTCCCATCACACATTGCAATTATATTAAGGTCACTAATAATTGCGAAAAAATGAGCATGAAACTTGAACATATAATCTTTGTTAAAATAATCGATTAAATACTTATCCTCAAAAGCAAAATTGGTATCGCTTAAATTCTCTATATTCTTATTGCTATTGATGGCAAGGGTCTTGCTTTTATCAAATATGTATATTGAACTTTTAGTGGTAGGGACTTTCCATGACTTCAAATAACATTGGGGGACAATGTGGCAATTCATTTTTGCGCTCCTATCTACTGAAAAATAATGCCGCTTTGGACTAATCAAAGCGGCATTGGTCGGAATGACAGGATTTGAACCTGCGACATCTTGCTCCCAAAGCAAGCGCGCTACCAACTGCGCTACATCCCGATTATTCAATTTTTAGTGGTTTTCTGTAAGTGGTCAAATCTGTGGTCAAACCTCAAATTAATACACTTTTGGGAAGAGATAGAGTGCCGAAAAAGTCAGTGTTTACAAGGCTTTTCGGCGTTTTTTGCTTCGGGATACCTTGGGGGCGGTGTCCTGCTCCCAAACCAGGCGCGCTACCAACTGCGCTACATCCCGAGCATGCTGTAAACGGGAGATATCCTCGCCCGACAAGCTATTATATTATAGCAAATCGATTCGGCGTTGTCAAGTGCGGAAATTTGTTATTTTAAATTAATATTATTTATTTTGGAGGATTTATATGTTAAAAATCCAGCATCTAACTAAGCTTTACGGAGAAAAATGTGCCGTGGACGACCTCTCGCTTGAGATCGGAGCCGGAGAAATATACGGATTTATCGGGCATAACGGAGCGGGAAAGACGACGACGCTTAAGGCGTGTATCGGAATCCTTAACTTTGACAGCGGAAAAATAAGCGTTGACGGAATATCCGTGGCGGATGACCCTATCGCCGCAAAGCGGATCATGGCGTATATCCCGGATAATCCGGAGCTTTACGATTATCTTTCAGGGGCAAAATATCTTGCCTTTGTTGCCGACGTTTACGGTGTTTCGGGTGAACGGCGCGAGGAAATTATCAATATGTATTCTGAAAAATTTGATATAAAGAAGGATCTTCCCGCACCGATAGGTACTTATTCTCACGGAATGAAGCAGAAGCTTGCGATCATTGCCGCATGGCTTCACTCTCCGAAGCTGATAATAATGGACGAGCCGTTTGTCGGTCTTGACCCAAAGGCTTCTCATTGCCTGAAGGAGATGATGCGTGAGCATTGCGCGGCTGGCGGATCGATCTTCTTCTCCACCCACGTGCTTGACGTAGCAGAGAAGCTTTGCGATAAGGTTGCGATCATAAAGGGAGGTAAGCTTGTTGTTAGCGGCTCGATTGAGGAAGTAAAGGGTAACGAGTCGCTTGAGGACGCCTTCCTTGAGCTGGAGGACAGAGATGATTAGTATCCTCATTAGAAACAGACTCAGATATCTTCTTGCCTCAGCTGTCGGGAAGAATAAGGACGGTACGGTAAAAAAGGTGGGGCGGGGAAGGCTCGTCGGAATTTCGCTTCTGTATGCATTTATAGCCGCGATGTTCCTTTCGGTTTCGCTGACTCTCGCTATCGTACTCGGTCAGGTGCTTCTTCCGTTGAACGCAGAGTGGCTGTACTTTGGAATTTTTACCGTGGCCTTATTCTCGCTTATATTCGTATTTAGCATTTTTGAAACGAAAAGCGAGATTTACGAATGCCGCGACAACGATCTTCTTCTCTCGATGCCTATAAAGCCCGGGGACATTATTGCTTCGCGTGTTTCCGTTGTTCTCATATATAATTATATTGAAGCGCTTATAATCATGGTGCCTTGCATAGTAGTCTATGCTGTTATTTCGGGCGGTGTTATAGGTGTTTTAGGGCTGATCCTCGTCACGCTGCTTCTGCCGCTTCTTGCGACTGCGCTGGCATCTGCGGCAGGATATGCCGTAGCGCGCATTACGAAAAGGATGAAAAGCAAGACGTTCTTTACGGTTGCCGTCTCCCTCGTATTTATAATGGCATATTTTATCGGCTACAACCTCTTAGTAAACAATTTTGAATCATATATAGGCGAAGTTGAAAGCTCGGGGCAGGTCCCGATAAACGGTTTTTTATACCATATCGGTGCGATAGCAATGCTTCGTCCGTTAAACGCCGTACTGTTTATTTTGACATCCGTTGCCGTATCGGCTGCCGCATATTACGTTATTTCGAAAAATTATATTGGTATAGCAACCGCAGAGCGCAATTCTGCCGTCAGATACAGGGTGGCGGCTTTAAAGCCGAGTTCACTCAGGCGTGCCCTGATAGACAAGGAGCTCAGAAGATTTTTCAGCTCTGCAAACTATATCCTCAACTGTAGCCTCGGTCTTGTTTTTGAATTGATCGTAGGAGTGATCGCCGCAATAAACAAACCGCTCGTTTCGGAATTTTCACAGGAGATATTCGGCGGATTTTCCTATGCTTTGCCGACGGTATCTGTGATACCTACCGCGATCGCGATCATTATTATGCTTTCATCGTTCAACATGATGTCATCCTGCGCTCTTTCGCTTGAGGGCAGATCTCTTTGGATACTTAAGACTGTGCCCGTCAGCGCAAAAGACGTGCTTGTTTCAAAGACGGTGCCTCATCTGATAGTGTCGGCACCGCCTACGGTAATATGCTCTGTGCTCTTTATGATCGCTACGTCAGCACCTGTTGAATATTGGATATTCTTTATCCTGACGCCGCTTTTGGCAAATCTGTTTTCTGCCTTGCTCGGCACTGTGATAAACGCGGCCTTCCCGAAGCTTGAATTTGAAAACGAAATACAGCCTATCAAGCAGTCATTCTCGGTATTTCTTGTGCTTATGATTCAGATGATAGGTTATTCTGCCGTTCTTTTCGCGGACCTAATTCTTGTTTTTATTCTTCATCCAATTGTCGTCGCTTTGCTCACTCTCGTGTTTTTCGGGGTCCTTTCGTCGATAATGTATCTTATTCTCGTAAAGCGTTCAACAATCAGATATGACAGAATAAGGGTGTAATAAATCCTCTTACCGTTGCTCATAATATTGGTGAATAACCGACGTGGGGGCGGATAAAGGTGTTTTTCATACGTATCTTAAATTTGTTATTCTTGATATCGCTTGCTTTGTATGCGATAACGCTGGCTTTTCCGCTCGCGGCTGTAAGTCTTGCGGAAGCTATCTCTTCTCCGATACGCGAGCTTATGCATCGCATCGGCTCGATATCCGATATTCCTCTTTTTGAGGCTGCGGTACTGATATCTCCGATTCTGATTTTTCTTCTCGTGTTTTATTTCGTTCTAAAAAGCAAAGACCCGAGACGGAGCTTTCTGAATATTCTTTCGGTGATCTCACTTGCTCCGACGGTCTATCTGCTCGCGTTCGGAATCCCCTCAAACGCGCCAAGTGTCTTTTCGGAATATAAAAGGGAAGTGACTGTAGATCAGATGCGGTTTGCTTCAGAGGCGTTGGTAGAAAATATCAATTCGGATTTATGTGTGATAACGAATACTTATCCGGATAGCGGATTCTATCGCAATGCTTATATCGAATGCAACAAAATTTTACACGGGGCAGGGGATGACAGTGATTTTGCGCCAAGAGTGAAGCAGTTTTTGACCCCGGTCATCCCCCGTCTTGCCGGTGTCGCCGCCAAGTATTCCCCAATAACCGGTGAGATTACGGTCGATCCGTGCCTTCCGCGGTATACCTACGTTTTCTCTGTGTGCCATGAGCTGGCGCACGGTGCGGGCGCTGTAAGAGAGGATGAGGCAGGATTTTTAGCTTTTCTCGCTTCCGCGGCATCCGACGATCCTTATCTCAGATATTCCGCGAATCTCACAATGCTCGAATATCTTTTGGCTGATATTCGGAAAAATGACGCGGAAATGTATACAGAAGTTTACAAAACGCTTCCTCAAACCGCAAAAAACGATATAGCATCCTACCGCGAATATTACGGGTACAGAGAAACTGCCGTCGGCGCGGTGGCGGAGCGGTTTAATGGCGCATATCGCGACGTTATGTCTCTCGGTGAGTATTCCGACGTATCCGTGCTTGTGACCGCCTATCTACTGTCGGCATAAAATAACCGTAGGACTACTGTCCTCGGGAGTTTACAGTGAGTAAATTTATTGTCAACGGAGGAAGACGGCTTTCGGGATGTGTTGATATCAGCGGTTCAAAAAACGCCGCGCTTCCGATAATCTTTGCCTGCATCACGGTACATGGAATTTCGGTTCTTGATAATCTGCCCGAGATCAGCGACGTTGACGTCGCTTTTGATATTCTCTCTTGCTTTGGTGCTTCGGTTGAGCGTAATGGTAGTGTTGCTACGGTTGACACGCGCCGTCTCTGCTACTGTATTCCGCCGGAGCATCTCGTCTCGCGCATCCGTGCCTCGTCGTATCTTGTCGGCGCGTGTCTTGCCAGGTTTGGCAGAGCGCATATTCTCCGTTACGGTGGGTGTGATTTTGATAACCGTCCGATAGATATGCATTTGTCTGCCGCCGCTGCTTTGGGTGCTTCGGTGTATGACGGCGAGATTTGCGCCGAGCGGCTCATCGGCGGTGAGATATATTTTGATAAGATTTCTGTTGGTGCTACGGTAAATTCGCTTCTTATGGCAGCATCTGCCGACGGTGTAAGCAAGATATTCGGTTATGCGCGTGAGCCTCATGTTTTTTCGCTTATTGATTTTTTAAGCTCGGCGGGCGCGGTGATCACCGTTCACGATTGGTATATAGAAGTCATCGGGGCGCGGCTTCACGGAGCCTCTGTATCGGTAATACCGGATATGATCGAGGCGGGAACCTTTATTTCGCTCTCTCTTGCGACCGCATCCGATATATGGGTTTGCGGTGAGTGGGCCTCGGAGCTTTCCTCATTTCTTCGCCCTCTTATTGATGCCGGTGCGGTAATTGAATTCGGTAACGGGATGACAAGGGCTACGGGACAGATCGACGAGCCCATCAGCATAGAAACTGCGCCGTATCCCGGCTTTCCCACAGATCTGCAACCGATAGTCGCGCCGCTTATGGCAATATGCCGCGGCGGTGAAATACGAGAGCGCGTCTGGCGTCAGAGGTTTGGGTATCTTAAGGATCTTTCATCCTTCGGCATTGCCTCTTCGGTTGCTGACGGCTCGGCGGTTATTTTGCCCTCGGAGCTGCACGCCGCGTCTGTCTCGGCTCGCGATCTTCGCGGCGGCGCAGCACTGCTCATCAGTGCCCTCGCGTCAAAAGGGAAGAGCGTGATCGGCGGCGCGGAGCTTATATGGCGCGGGTATGCGGATATAGTTTCTAAGCTTGTTTCGCTCGGCGCGGACATACGTGAGATTTAACTTGATTTTTTAAAAGAGAGGATACATAAAAATGAAAAGAATTATGACAATACAGGATATTTCCTGCGTTGGAAAATGCTCGTTGACCGTTGCCTTGCCGATTATCTCTGCGGCAGGTGTTGAGGCAGGAATACTTCCTACCGCAGTGCTTTCAACGCACACGATGTTCTCGAAGTATACCTTCTGTGATCTTACCTCGGAAATAACGCCTGTTGCGGACACCTTTAAGGAGCTGGAAATTGATTTTGATGCGATATATACGGGATATCTCGGTTCGTTCGATCAGCTTGCTCTCGTCGAAAAATTCTTTGATGATTTCAAAAAGGATGAAACCGTTATACTCGTCGACCCCGTAATGGCAGACAACGGTATGCTTTATAAGGGTTTTACCGAGGAATTCGCCGCATCAATGGCTCGCCTTTGCGGTAAGGCGGACATAATAATTCCCAACCTTACCGAGGCATCCTTTATGCTCGGAATTCCGTATAATCCGGATTATGACGAGGAGTATATAAGGGATGTCCTGAAAAAGCTGACAGGACTCGGTTGTGCGAAGGCTGCGCTGACGGGAATAAGCTTTACCCCGGATAAGATAGGCGTATACTGTTACGACAGTGAGCGCGACAGCTATTTCTCCTATTTCAACGAGCGGCTTCCCGCATCCTTCCACGGAACGGGCGACATCTACGCATCCTCGGCTCTCGGTGCGATGATGCGCGGCATTCCCGTCGAGCAGTCGCTTGCCATAGCCGTTGATTATACTCTTGAGTGCATGAAAGAGACGATGCGCGATAAGGACCATCGCTTCTACGGCGTAAATTTTGAAACGGCATTGCCGTATTATATTGAGCTCATAAATAAACACGTAAAGTGAGGAGATAGCATGAGAAAGAATTTTGGAGCAAAGCCGCTTCTATATCCTCAACCCGTTTTCATTATTTCTACGTACGGAGAGGACGGCGTTCCCAATGCGATGAATGCCGCGTGGGGAGGTATTACAGAGGAAAACGAGGTCACCGTTTGCATAAGTGCGGGTCATAAGACCACAAAAAACATACTTTCAAGGGGAGCGTTCGTTATCAGCATGGCGGACGCCGCCCACGTTGCTGAGTGTGACTACGTCGGAATCGTATCGGGAAACAAGGTTGAAAACAAGCTTGAGGTATGCGGACTTCACACTACGAAAAGCGAATTTGTTGACGCCCCTCTCATTGATGAGCTTCCGCTCGCTGTGGAGTGCCGTTTAAAGAGCTATGATAAAGATACCTGCCGTCTCGTAGGGGAAATAGTAAACGTATCCTGCGACGGTCGCGTACTTGACTCGGAGGGAAACCTCGATCCCTCGCTTCTTCGTCCGATAACCTTTGATCCCTTCAACAACACCTATCTCGCGCTCGGCGATAAGGTTGGAGACGCATTCTCCGACGGATTGAAATTCAAATAAAGAAATAAACGGCGTGCCTGACAGCCAGGGGCGCCTTTTTTCGTATCAGAGAAAAACTTTTTTATTTCACTTTCGAAAGGTGTTGAAAAAGCGCGAAAAATATGGTAGAATCTCTGCAAATAAACATTATAAAACTCGGGGGATTCTATGAGTATCAGAAGCAGCAGAAAAATTTCCTTTCTTGCGGTATTACTTATCTACATAGCCGCGTCTGCGGTAGGTATAGCCGTGTATTGCGCCACCGAACTCAGTATGTGGTTATCACTTCTCATTGCAGACACAGCGGCAACTGTGTTTGTGTTTATTTTTAGTTTGATATTCCGTAATTCATCGGTCTACGATCCGTATTGGAGTGTTCAGCCGATCGTGATACTTGCCGCGCTTATGATAGCAAACGGAGTGAACCCCGCGCGGCTTCTCGTTTTTCTGACCGTTGCGGTCTGGGGAGTACGTCTCACTGCGAATTGGGCATATACGTTTAAGAGCTTATCTCATCAGGATTGGCGGTATACCATGCTCAGCGAAAAGTGCGGTGCGTTCTATCCGATCGTTAATTTTGTAGGTATACACTACGTGCCTACGCTGGTAGTATATCTTGCGACGCTCCCCGCCGCGTACGTTATGGTGTCGGATGTAAATATGAATCTTCCGTGCGCGCTCGCACTCTTGCAATCGCTTTCAGCCGCAATACTGCAAGGTGCAGCGGATATTCAGATGCACAAATTCAGAAGGTCGGCATTGGGCGGCTTTATAAGGACGGGACTTTGGCGGCATTCCAGACATCCGAATTATCTTGGCGAAATACTTATGTGGTGGGGAATTGCTTTTGCCTCGCTGTCGCTTCTCGGCTTAGAGCCTTACACGTTTACGGGAGCTTTAGCCAATACCGTTCTCTTTCTTACCGTTAGCATACCGATGGCAGACGGCAGGCAGTCGAGGAAGCTGGGTTTCGCGGAATATAAAAGCGGCACCAGAATGCTACTGCCGATAAAGAGGCACGGTGGAAAATGAACTGCGCTGAAATCAAGTAAAAAGGGGTACCGGGCATAGTTGGTTTGCGCGGTACCTTCTGCTTTTTAGCGAAGCGCAGATATATTCCCCTCGGCGTATCCTAAGGTTCTCCGAGGGGCGCGAGGCAGGTTTTGTTCACAGTTTTTTCTTATTTCAAAAATTTTCTATTGATTTTGCGCGTGTAATATGCTATAATTAAACATATTTTTGATTTTATCCACAGCATTCGACAATTTATACAAAGGAAGCGTCAGATGAAAAATGATAATTTTTGCGGCTTTGGCAGCATAGACGAATACGTGCGGCACAAGCTTTCCTCGTATGAAAAAGAAGAAAAGAATTTTGAAACTCTTTTCCGCTATATGTTCTGTGATGCCGATAACGTAATGGTTGAGACCTCCGACGGATACCGCATAAAGAAGGTGACCTACGGAGAATTTAGGGACTCCATCCTTTCGATAGCTCCGACCCTTATGGATTCGCTCGACGATCTTCCGGGCGACGCAATAGTAGGTCTTTATATGCAGAATTCTGTGGAATGGCTCAAGCTGTTCTGGAGTATCCTTATATGCGGATACCGTCCTCTGCTTATGAACACGCGACTGCCCGACGACGTCCTTGAGGGAATAATCACGGACCACTCGGTATCCGCCGTGATATCGGACGGAAAGCGTTTTTCGGTAAAGACCCTCGTATCTGCGGAGGTCTCCGTCCCGTCTGATAAGGCGCATGTAGAGCGCCCGTTCGGCTCCGAGGTGATATTTATGTCATCCGGAACGTCGAGCAAAGTTAAGCTCTGCGCTTACACAGGCGAGAACTTTTATTATCAAATCCGCGACAGCGTGAATATAATAGAGCAATGTCCGGCAATAAAGCAGCATTACGACGGCGCGATAAAGCATCTTGCGCTTCTGCCTCTTTATCACGTTTTCGGTTTTATTGCAGTATATATGTGGTTTGGCTTCTTCTCGCGCACCTTCGTCTTTCCTAAGGACCTCGATCCCCAGACGATAAGAAGTACGGTTAAGAAGCACAAGGTCACGCATCTGTTCGCCGTTCCTATGGTGTGGGAGGCGGTCTATAAGGCGGCAGTCAAAAAGATAAAGGCGAAGGGCAAGTGGACGTGGCGCAAATTTAGGATTATCACGGGACTTGTCAATTCGCTCGGCCCACTTGGCGATAGACTCGCGCACCGCGCGCTCGGCGAGGTCAGGGACGCCCTGTTCGGTGACAGTATACGCTTCCTTATCAGCGGTGGCAGTCATATTGATCCGGATGCGCTGAAATTCTTTAACGGTATAGGATATCATCTTGCAAACGGCTACGGAATGACCGAGGTAGGAATTACCTCGGTCGAGAAATCGAACAGAAAGAAGATGCTTAATTCCGCATCCATAGGCTCGTCCTTTGGAAACACCGAGTATTCGGTAGGAGAGGGAGGAGTTCTTTTGGTACGCGGCAGAACGATGGCATCAAGGATAGTTGCCGACGGGGTCAGCCGTCAGACCGATTTTGACGAGTGGTTTGAAACCGGAGATCTCGTTCGTAAATCCGGCGGCAGGTACTTCGTAGAGGGCAGGGCAGACGACCTCATAATAACCGAGAACGGTGAGAACCTTAATCCCAATCTGATTGAAAACAGCATGGTGCTTCCCTCGGTTGACGGAGTTTGTATATTTGCCGATGAGAATAAATCCGTCGTGCTTCTTGCCAGTGTTCAGGGCTGCTTCTCCTCTGAGAAATTCAGAGAGATACACGGCAGCATATGTGAGCAGCTCGCGAAGGTTAAGCTTGACGTCGTAATAAAAAAGATTGTTTTCACTCCCGAGCCGCTAATGCTCGGCAATGAATTTAAGGTGAGCCGCAAAAAACTCGCTTCAAGATATCTTAGCGGAAAAATGAAGATATTTGACCTTGCGAACATAGACGAAAATATTTCGGAAATGATGTCGGGTCTTGAGGCAGAGATCAGAGATTGCTTTGCCGAGGCGCTCGGTAAGGGGTCCTCGGAAATCGGAGAGAACGATAACTTCTTCCGCGATCTCGGCGGCACGAGCATCGATTACTTCTCGCTGCTCGGACTTTTAAAGAACCGATTTGGACTTGAGCTTCCGGCAGATGCGGCTGAAAGACTTGCTACGGTTAAAGAATTTTCTCACCATATAAAAACACACTGAGAGAGAGGACGTTAATATGATTAGATCCCTTGATAAAAAGTGGAAGGAGTTTCTTTTCTCCTTTTCCGGCTTTGGTCCGAACTTTTTGATGATACTTATGGGCTCGTATTATTCCGATGCCTTAAATCCCGCTGCTCTTGAGAGCGGTGAGCAGTTCCAGGCGATAATGCCCGGGGTATGCTTTATACTTCCCGCGCTTTTCCCGATACTGTTCGCGCTCGGTAAGGTCTTTGACGGACTTATAGACATTCCGTTCGCTCACATCACGGATACGCTGTCTACCAAATGGGGCAGGCGCAGACCTGCTATAGCAGTGTGCTTCTTGCCCATGGTAATAAGCTTTGTATTCTGTTGGTTACCGATAGGCGGAACGGATGCGCCGCTCTTTAATACTATCTGGGTTACCTTCTGGAGTCTTATTTTCTTTGCGTCCTATACGATGTGCCTGATCGCATTCTACGGCTCGCTCTCCACCGCCTGCTCGGATGAGCCTCAGCGCCTCAGGGTTTCGGGATACAAATCGTTTTTTGATACAATATCCTACTGCATCGTTTACGCTCTCGTTCCGGTAATTCTTACGGGTGCCGGGCTCCAGATAGACACGCTCGTGTTCCTATCCACACCGCTTATGCTTACGATGCTTATTCCGCTATTCCTTATCAAGGAAGGCGCGAAGTACGGCTACCCCGAAAATGAGGGAATGAGCGAGGAGAAGGTAACTATTGGCGAGAGCATAGCTCTTACCTTCAAAAACAAGATATTCCGCCGCTGGCTCTACGTAAACTGCTGTACCTTCTTTGGACTTCAGATGTTCCTGTCGTCGATGAACGGTCTTATAATCGGCGGTATCGGACTTAACGGCGCGCAGATGGCAATACTGAACACCGCGGCATTTGCTCCCGTTCCCGTTATGCTTTACCTGTTCAACAAGGTAAAGGCGAAGAAGGGCGTGCGTCTGACCTATCAGAGCTGTCTTTTGATGTTCGCGATCGCAATAATGTCCTTCTTCTTTGCGTCAAGATTTGTTCTCGGAGAGGAACATCTTACCGCTAAAATTGCTATGGGAATAGCGGGCGGTCTTTGCGCCAGCTGGTCGATCGGCGTATTCTTTATGATGCCGTATCTTGCGCCCGCTCAGATATCAAGCGTTGAGGAGCGTCTGACTCACAAAAATCACTCCGCGATGTATTTTGCCGGAAATGCCGTTGCAACCTCGATCGTCGGCGCGATCTCCGGTTCGCTCGTCTACGAGTATATTAAAAACGTATTCTTCACAAAAGATGGGTGGAAGTTCACTTGGGCAACGAGCTCAAAGGAAGCTTACATAAAAATATTCGGTGCAGATGGCGTCGGTGCCGCGCTCACTGATGCACAGGCAGCAACGGTATTTAATTTCGGCAACCTTCTCGTTCCGTTTATCGTATGTATAACCTGCATTATCGGTCTGTTCCTTGCCTTTAAGCTTCCGCGCGATTTCACGCCTGCGATACTTGCAAGGGAATTCAAGGAGTTTGATCCAACGCTCGATATAAGTAAAATAGAGGCGGAGGAAGTGCCGCAGGAAAAGGGCGAGATCATCTTCGTTCAGGTAGGTCTTTCCGTACTTTCCGGATTTATCTTCGGATTTATATGGTCAGCGATAGTTATGCGCTCGGTCAAGGAGCTTGGCGGCAGGATAAACCGCCTAGTAGCATATGTTTTGTCTTGCTTCGTCCCTCTCGCATCTGTTTATTTTGTATCTAAGATGTCAGACGGGCTTTGTGCCCTCGCAAAAGAGCGCGGTGTTGAAATGAAGATCAATAAGCCCCTGCTTGTTGCGCTTTCCGTTTTGTTCCCACTCCTTCCGCTCAACGTGATTACCCTTGCGATACTTCAGAAGAAGATAAATTCGCTCTATACCGCGGAAGCCGTCGACTCTAAGGTCAAAGAGGCTGAATAATGGTAGCTCTGTTTTCGTGGTTCGTTAAGATAACAGGTTGGATACTTTCTCTGACCGTTTTCAGAACCAAGGTTTATTATGAGGATGCTGACGTTCAGCGCCGTCGCATAAAGGGGAAGGCGATAATAACCCCGAATCATACTTCCGTTTTCGATTTTGCGGGGATGATGTTTCTCTTTCCGCTTCGCACGCTTAGATGCGTCGTAGCCGAGGTAATGTTCAATAAAAACTTTTTTATGAACGTCTTTCTCCGTATGCTCGGCTCAATACGCGTCGAGCGTGACGACTTTGATTTCTCATTCCTCGGCAAGTGTAAGCGTATACTTGACAGGGGCGGAGTGGTCGAAATCTATCCCGAATCCCGTCTTCCAAAGCCGGGGGAGAGCCGTCCGCTCGAATTTAAGCCAAGCGCGGTGTATCTCGCCCTTGAGGCTGATGCTCCCATAATTCCGATATATACGGACGGAAAATATTTCTGCAAGCAGAGATGCCGTATAATAATCGGAAAGCCGATATACGTTCGTGAGCTTTATGACAGTGCGCTGTCCGAAAAAGAAAACATAGAAAATATAAACGCTTATTTAAGAGGAAAGATCATTGAACTCAGTGAACAACTCGCAGAAAAACAAAAAGAAGAAAAGGTTTCTGCCTAATTTCTGCTACGACTTCGTAAAAATAACCGGTGCGATTCCCACTCTGATATGGTTCAGAACTAAGGTTTTTCGCCCGTTCAAAACGAAAACTCCGCGCGGAGGCGTTCTTATATCGGCGAATCATAAGAGCCTTATCGATCCGATAATAGTGCATACCGCCTTCTCTTCCAGAAGGCTTCACAGTCTTGCGACGAAGGATCTGTATAACACGAAAACGAAGGCGAAATTCTTTAACCTGATGAACTGCATAATGGTTGATAAGGAGAATTTCAGTCTCTCGTCCTTCCATGACGTTGTAAACCGTCTGTCCGACGGAAAGGCAGTCGTTATATTCCCCGAGGGAAAGCTGAACCGAGAGGACGGAAACGCGCTCCTTGCATTCAAATCGGGGGCAGTCCTTATGGCGCATAAGGCGAAGGCTCCTATTCTCCCCGTCTACATAGTGAAAAGGGAAAAGTGGTATCACCGTCAGCACGTGATAATCGGAGACCCGGTAGACGTCCGCGCGATAGCCGGCGATATGCCGACTATGGAGGCGCTCGACCGCGCCAGCTCTTATCTCAGAGACCGCGAGATAGAGCTGCGTGAGTATTACGAGGAAAGAATCACGGCAAAAAAGAGAAAAAAGACAGCAGAAAATAAAGAAAAAGAGGTAGTAACGCAGTGAACGACAACAGATTTGAAAAGTATACCGACAGTGAAACCTACTCTAAGATAGTGAACTATAACAACGTAGCCGAAATGTGGGAGCATAGCGTGAGCACCTATGCCGATAACGTTGCGATAGTGGACGGCAGGGAATATACCTATGCACAGCTTGATTCTGACGTCTGTGCGTTCAGAACGGTGCTTAAAAATGCGGGAGTGCTGCCAGGTTCTCTTATCGGAATCCTAGCTCCTAATTCGATAGGATTTGTGAAGGCATTTATTGCATCAGTGACCTACGGCATGCCGGCAGTTCTTCTCCCGGCTCACCTCGATGCGGCAACAGTTTTCGGTTGTTCAATGGGCTTTGGTCTTAAGGCTATCGTTTACGATGAGTCTCTTGAGGATAAGCTTGCGCTTGTAAAGGAGCGCAATCCCGCGGTATCGCTCGTCCCCACCTCTGCGACCTGCAATGTTCCCACACCGGCAATTCACGCCCCTGCGGAATCTCTCTGTACGGTACTCTTTACGGGCGGAACTACCGGAAAGAGCAAGGGGGCGAAGCTCAGTCAGAGAGCTGTTATGGCTGGTGTCCGCAACGGATGCTACGGAATTAGATACGTGTTTGAAGAAAGATATCTTCTCGTCCTTCCGCTCACGCACGTGTTCGGTCTTATCCGAAACCTTCTTACCGCGCTTTATACGGGAAGCACTCTTTACATATGCAGAAACAATAAGGATATGTTCAAGAACATTGCCGAATTTAAGCCGACGGTTATGGTCATGGTTCCCGCCCTTGCGGAAATGGCGCTTAACCTGTCACGTCAGTTCGGCAGAAATATGCTTGGCGAATCTATGAAAACCATCATATGCGGCGCAGCCGCAGTTCCTCCGTACCTTATCAAGGAATACAAGAAGCTCGGAATTGAGCTCCTTCCCGGATACGGACTTACCGAATCTGCAAACCTTGTCAGCGGAAACCCCGAGGCAATGGCAAAGCCGGAATCCGTAGGCCTCATATATCCCGATATGGAATATAAGATCGTTGACGGTGAGCTCTGGCTCAAGGGCATTAATATGATGGACGGCTACGTAAACGGTGAGGAAAATTCGGTAGCTTATGAGGACGGATGGTTCAAGACCGGTGACCTTGTACGGATTGACGAGGACGGATTCCTCTATATAACCGGAAGAATTAAGGAAATAATCGTTCTCCCCAGCGGAGAAAACGTTTCTCCCGCAGAGCTTGAGGTTAAGTTCTACGCACTTGACGCAGTGCAGGATTGCCTCGTGTACGAGGACGGAGAAAATGCAGGACGCCTTGTTATCGAGATACTTCCGAGAGCAGCAACGCTCAAGGCACTCGGCATCACCGACGTCGAGGAGTATTTTAAGGGAGAGGTCGCCAAGATAAACGGGACTCTTCCCGCATTTGAAAAAATCAATAAAGTCGTCATAAGGGATACCGATTTCGTTCGTACCCCCGCGATGAAGATTGCGAGAAATTTAAATGGCAATGTCAAGAAGTGAAATAGCTGAGAAGCTCGCCGACGTAATGAGGCTTGCGATGTCCGGAGCTTCCGTCGACGTATCGAATCTCAGCGAGGATTCAAGCCTCACGACCGACGTGGGACTCACCTCGGTAGGCGTTCTTTACGTGGTAATAGCAATTGAGGAGTTCTTCTCGATTCAGTTTGATAACGTTGGATTCGGCGATTTTAAGACCGTTGGCGACGTAATAGATTACATAGAACAGAAGCTTGCGGAATGAAATGGAATCTCGTTGAGCCCTCATTCGGAGATATGATAAGGGTAAAGCTCGGTGAAATATATCACTACGGTATCTACGTATCCGACGGGGAGATAATCCAGTTTGGACCGCCCCCCTCACAGCGGCTTACGAAGAAGGACAGTGAGATAGAGGTAATAGCCACCGATATCGATGCGTTCCTGATCGGTGGATTCCTCGAGGTATGCGAGTTTGACAAAAAGGAACAAAAAAAGAACCGCACACCCGAGCAAATAGTTGAATTTGCGCGTTCAAAACTTGGAACACGGGGCTATAATATTCTGTACAACAATTGCGAGCACTTTGCAAACGAGTGCGTATCGGGAGAGCATAGATCGTCGCAGGCGGATGCCGTGCGCTCGCTGTTCCGCGCTCTGCCTGTTGCCGACGTGTATATTGCCCGTATTCCCGATGGAAGGATACGCACGGTCGTACCGGAGGCTCGTAACAGAGAAATATCCGAAACGTCAAACGAGCGCGTTAAAAGGGAAAAGTACTACGTCTGGCGTCTGCTTGAATATGCGCTTGAGCGTAGCTTTGGTATGAGGATGAAGAAGCTTGAATTTGAGTGTCTTGCGTCCGGCAGATGGACCACCCCCTCTGCTGAAATATCGCTTTCCCATTCCGGAGCGTTCGTTGCGGTGGCAGTATCGCGCGCACCGATAGGAATTGATATAGAGAAGATCTCCGAGCCGCGCTCGGAGCGATTTGCAGACAGGGCGCTTACCGAGGAGGAATGCGTGAAATTCCGCTCTCTCGGTGAGGAGGCGCGCGCGGAGTACCTTATATCGCTTTGGACGGCAAAGGAGGCTACCTTTAAATCGCTTCATCTTGATGCCTTTTGTCCGAGGGATATAGCTGCAGATGCCTCAAAGCTGAGAAGCGGCAGGATAAGTGACGGTGAGGATGATTACATATGGACCGTTGCCACGTCAACCCCCGAGAGAGTCAGGGTCTATGAAAACGTTGATCTGAGCAAATTGTGATTGGAGTCAGAAGATGAGTGAGATGCGTGACGGATCAGTGAAAAGATCCGGCAGAAAAATGAAAAAGATCGTGCTTGCCATAACGGCATCCCTCGCCGGAGCGACGGTTGCCGGGGTTGCGGCTACGGTTTGTGCCTACGACGCATTCTTTGAGCGGTATGAGCGGCCGGATTACTCGGTTTATCCCGGACTTTACGATTATGAAAAGCTCCGTGAGGTGCTTCCGCGCGAGACCTTTACTTTTATGTCTGACGGCGTTCGTCTGGCGGGATATTTCTATCCCTCCGCCGATGCGAAGGGGCTCGTCGTCGTCGCTCACGGTTTCCACGCGGGAGCAGACGATTATTTGCCGCTGATAGAGGCAATCGTTAACGGCGGCTATTCGGTTATTGCGTACGATATAGCGGGAACCTATGATTCCGAGGGAGACTCCAACGTCGGAATGTGCCAGACGCTGAAGGATCTGGACGCCGCGCTTAACTACGTTAAGGAAGATAATCTTTTGTCGAAGATGCCTCTGTTCCTCCTTGGTCACAGCTGGGGCGGCTACGCCGTATCT
Source organism: Eubacteriales bacterium (assembly GCA_045652665.1). Taxonomy (GTDB): domain Bacteria; phylum Bacillota; class Clostridia; order Oscillospirales; family CAG-272; genus UBA1740. The sequence continues at coordinate 18,472 of JAZRUS010000054.1, forward strand.
TCGGTTTTGGAGCTACACCCTGAGGTTCGGGCGTGTGTTTGCATCGCTCCGATGTACAGCGGCGCAAGTATAATGGTAGAGAAAGCAGAGCAGTATGCGGGAAAGATCGCATACGCCTCAAAGCCTATTTTTGATATATATCAGAAAATACTGTTCGGTGACTACGTCAATTATAACGCCGTCCGCGGAATAAACTCGACGGATATCCCCGTTTTGATCGCGCAGGGTGTTGATGATAAGGTCATAACTGCGAAGGAGCAGTCTATAACCGCGCATCGCGCGGAGATAACAAATCCGAACGTTGAATACTATTGGGGACTTGGCTCACAGGGGGATCATCTCGGAATATGGCACTCTGATGCATCTTGTGAGTATCAGCGCGATGTTGAAAGCCGGCTAAAGCTTTTGGAGCTTGAGGCGGGAAGAGAGCTCACCGGTGAGGAAAGGGCAGAGTTTTATAAGGGCATTGACCACCGCCTCTATAGCGAGGTCGATCCCGTGCTTCTCTCCAAGATATTTGAAACCTTTGAAAAGGGTGTGTAATTAAACGTAAAGGAGAACATATAATGTATTATTGCTCACGTTGCGGAAAGAAGATCAGCTATGATTCAAGCATCTGCCGCGAATGCAGCCGCAGTGCATCAAAGATGAAGCGCGATGACGAGGATGTCTCATACTTTGAGGAGGACAGCTTCGTTTCCGAGGATTTTTCCGATACTTCCTCTGAGTATGAGGCTCCGGTTCGTGATACCTCGACCAGAATGAAGGGCTTTCCCCTTGCGCTTACAGGCGTAATTTTGGACGTTGTATCCACAATAGTTATGGGTATAGGCATCGGACTGTACGGATTCTTCCCGGCGGTCGGGTTGATCGTTTTGATGATCTCGGCCATTATGTGCCTTGTAAGCGTTATCGGCGGTATAAGATCGATCGTTACCTTCGTTAAGGTCAAAAGGAGCGGCGGTGCCGTCCCTGTTGCAACCTTGGTTCTCGGAATAGCATCTATCGGTGTTGCCGCAATAATTTTGCTCTACGTTCTTATTCTTGCCGCCGCGCTCGGCCTCGTCTTTGACGACGGATATTACGGCGGAGATATAAACTACTTCTGATAATTGAAGTTTATAATTTAACAAAATTAAAATAAAATTAACCGTTTGTGCGAAAAAAATACAAAATATTCAAAAAACTGCTTGACAATTGTTCTGCAAAGTGTTATGATATACATATCATTAAAATAAAAGGAGATTTTCTAGCATGAAATTCATCGGCAACATTCTTTGGCTTCTCTTTACCGGTCTCGTAAGTGCAATCGGATACTTCTTCCTTGGTGTATTTTGGTGCATCACTATCGTTGGTATCCCCTTCGGTCTTCAGGCTTTCAAGTTCGCTAAGCTTGCTCTCTGGCCCTTCGGAACTAAGGTAAATGCTAACTTCGGTAAGCACCCCATCATGAACATCCTTTGGTTCATCTTTGGTGGATTTGGCCTTGCAATTTCCTTCTTCTTCATGGGTATCTTCTGGTGCATCACCATCATCGGTATCCCCTTCGGAAGACAGGCATTCAAGTTTGCAAAGCTTGCTATTATGCCTTTCGGCGCTTCTATCGAGAGAGCAGCGTAATAGTTACATAAAAAGCGACGCTACAGCGTCGCTTTTTTGTTTTTCTCTTTGTTTTTGTTATTTTTGTTTTTTTCTTCAATTGACTCTTGCTTTTTTTAAATAAATATGATATACTATTACAGTACGTGATAGGAACAACCTGTCTTCGTCACTTTTACGTGATTAAGAGGTATTTTACACGAGTTTAATATGCAGAGGTATCGAAGAGGTCATAACGGGGCTGACTCGAAAGAAACTCGGTTTCGTCACTATTTCGGCTCTAGCGTTCCTTGTAAACTCTCACTTTTTCGGGATTTTAAGTGAGGATTTTTTTAAGGCTGGTAGACAGCTTTCTATCAAAATTCCGTAAAATTTAATATGTTTTTTATATGCAGAGGTATCGAAGCGGTCATAACGGGGCTGACTCGAAATCAGTTTGTGCCAAAAGCACACGAGGGTTCGAATCCCTCCCTCTGCGCCAAAGATGCAGTTGCACCATCCGGTGCGACTGCATTTTTCTTTTGGCGCAGTCGGTCGGGTTTCTCACAAAAACTATCTTACGTTCCGCTTGCAAGAGCCACACCGATTGCCCTTGCACTGTCGAGCTTACTATTGGCATCAAGGTGGCTGTAAATATTTGAGGTAGTACCCATATCCGAGTGACCGAGCCAATCCTGGATCATCTTCATCGGTATCTTGTTAGCGAGTAGCAGAGATGCGCAGGAGTGCCTGAGATCGTGAAATCTTATCTTTCTTAGGTCGTGCTTTTTCAGTATCACTCCGAAGTGATCGGTTACGTAATTCGGTCTGTATAACCGTCCGAGAGCATCAACGTTTATATACTCCTTGTATTCGCCCGTATAGCTTTTTCCCATAACTCTCTGCATTTCAAAGCATTCGTCACGCTTTGCAATAAGTGCTTCTTCTATAAATGGGAGGAGAGGAAGCGTTCTGTATGAGGATTTCGTCTTCATTACGTCGTATCCTACGGGGCCGTTCTTCTCGTCAACAACCTTGTGCCTTATGCTTATCGTCTTTTGATAGAAGTCTATCGCTGACCACTTTAAGCCTAAAACCTCGCTTCGCCTAAGACCGTAGTAAACCGCTAACAGAATTATCAAGTAAAGCTCGTCGGATTTAGCACATTCGAGGAGCTCTTTTATTTCCTCTGCGTTGTAGTAGTTACCTATGAACTGTACCGCCTTTGGTCTGTCGGCTTGGTCAACGGGATTCGATGCTATGATCTTACGCTTCATTGCCGTTTTGAATGCAAGATGGAGCACGCTGTGATACCTCTGCATCGACGTGCCCTTGAGACCTGCCGTTCTCAGTGAAGCGTAGAATGCGTTTATCTCATCGCCGGTTATCTCGTTAACCTTAATCTTCATCGTTTTGAAGAATGGTATCATCTTTGATTCTATGTAGGTCTTGTATCCCTCATAGGTCGTTTTTGATACGTTTCCTCTGTGAGATTCGAGCCATTCGACAAGGTAATCCTCTACGAGCGAGTTTGCTATTCTGTGCCTCTCTCGCTCTGCATGAGTCATATTTTCGGTTAAGTAGGTAGTACCCGTATTCAGTTTTTCAAGGAGAGCGCGAAGTCTGTGATTCGCTTCGGTTTTAGAGCCTTTTCTTGACTCTAAATCAAGCGAGTACCACTTAACCTTACGCTTTCCGTCAGTTGTATAATGATTAACTGCGGCATACCATTTGCCATTCTTTTCTTCAAGATGGCCTGTTAGTTTTTTCATTAAAAACCTCCTTTTTAACTTATTTTGTTAAGTTTCTCGTGGTATGTCCGTCGGCTACACTAACATTACCACACATTTCCGCAAAAGTCCAGAGCCTTTTTGGTCTTTCGGGGGACAAAACCGTATAATTTTCTTCGTTGACTATAAATTCCACCAAAGCCGTCTTGGGTATGAGAATTCTTCGCCCGATTTTGATGCTTTCTATCCTTCCGTTCTTCAGAAGCTCGTATACGGTGTTCTTGCTACAACGCAAAACCTTTACGATATCCGAGACCTTCATAACGTCGGGTTCTTTCTCAAAATAAGCGAATACGCTTCTTTTAATCATGTGCTGATTTTTTCCTTTCTCTATCGGTATTCTTATTCTTACGTTCACTTGTTTTTTCATTACATTGACTGACGGAAGGCGTGTTCGCCCTCGTCCTCTCCTTCGTCTATATCATCGTTTTGGGAAAGAGATTCTTCTTTGTTTAAGGCGGTCAAAATTTTTGTAGTTCCAGCCACTACAAGACCGACTGTCGCACCTGCGTTATCGCCCTCGCGGATCTTGCGCTCTTCCTCGGTTTCATCGCTATCAGCGACTATATTCCCAGCGTGAGCCCCAAGCCTCGTGAGAGAATGTAGAGTAGCACTATTATCAGAGGCAGAGCCAGAAGCACCAGCTTTACCCACCACATTTTCTCTTCGCGATCCATTCTGCTTCTTATTTGATTTGTAGCTTCTTCTCTCAGACTCCCAACCTGTCTTTCGATTGTCTCGGTTACTCGTTTCAGAGTTGCCGTCGCCCATTCCGTGTGCTCGCTCACCTTGCGAACCATCTCGGTAGTGCACGCCTTCGTCGTCTCGCGCATCTCTGCTTCTATCATCTCCATGCGAGTAAGAGTCTTCACTATCATATCCCAATCTTCCTTCGGTATCGTTACCGTTTCCGTCTCTTTCTTCGGGGCATTTATCATCTTCAAATTGTTGAGCCTCGCCTTGCCTGATTCTGAACTCATTTTCCATATTCTCCTTTAAGTACTTATCTTCGTGTAGCTTTATATCTCGCACACGACGCGGATTTTTGCCCTCTGCGCCGGGAACGATGTATGTTATGTATTTTCTCTCGTTCGTCCACATGACGTCGTAACCGCGTGCCCTCATCGCCTCTATAAATTCGTCCTTGCTTGATGCGAATTTCATACATTCATCAATCACGAAGCAGAGGCGCATCTTCCAACTTTCGCCCTTGATAGCTGCTCGGTATTCCTTCTGTCCGAGGTTCTCATAATTGCGTTTGTGCGTGTAAGGATCAAGCGTCGAAAGTCCGTGAGCTTCGCATATTTCGTCGCTCTTATTTCGGAGATCACAGAGGAAATCAAGGTTTGCGTGGAGCTTAATTCCGGTTTCCAAATCGTATGCGTTTACGACGAAATGATTGTGCAAATGCTCCTTATCAATATGCGTTGCAACGAGCACCTCCCGGTTGCCAAAAGCCTTCGCAAGCTCGAGACCTATCTCGTGTACCGTCTCGGGTGAAACGTCTTCATCAGGGGAGAAGGACTGCACGTAATGGTAAAATCGTGGGCCGTCTGGCGAGTGGTCAAAAACCTTCTGCGTCGCTAAAAACGACTCGTGCGCCACGTCGGTTACGCAGTTATAACCGGTCACAAAAACCGTCCTTTCATCTAGCACCGTTTTATGCGCTTGTATGCAATATTCGATCACTCCGAGCTGTGCGCTGGGCGTTTGATTTTTCTCGGGTATGTTATTTACGGTCGCCATTAGTGTCACCTCCGATGGCGAGAAGTAGCCTTCTGTAAGAGGTCAAAAGAGTGTCAAGATTGACGACTCTTATCGCTCCCTGGTGGCAGAGCCTCGTCAGCTGATTAAGGTTGTTTCCTTGGTAACGAAGTTCCTTGTTTGCTTCTCTCAAATCCGAGTTAACTACGACTTTACCCCTCATGCACATATCGAGAATAAACTTTCGCATCGAGGGAGAATCAGACTTTTTTTTGAGCCTTTCAAGAAGCTCTTTTTCTTCGGGTGTGAGGCGTATTGTTATCGTTTCGGTTTGCGTTCTCAAACCGTCATCTCCTTTCAAAATAAAAGTGGGTATGGGCTTCTGCCCGAAAATAAATAAGCGCTATAAGGTCGCCACCGATTTCGGTGGACGTCCATGCGCTACGCTTGCCCCAGAGCAAGCGTAGCAAAGCTTTCTATCACTATCCTGAATTTTAGCGCTATTTTCATTAAAGTCGGTGACAACGTGACAGCTGGTTTGCTACTGATTTTTGCCGTCACTATGCCGTGCACGCGTCGCCCTTTGACAGCGTATCTGCCGCTATCCAATGAGCCGTCACGCTGTCACTGACCGCAATAATCGGCTTATTATTCGGTGAGGAAGAACCGTCGTCAATAACCGTAATTTCCTCGTCATTGAGGGAAAATTTAAGTATTCTCTGGGAGTTCGTTCTTACGCTCTCAAATCGTAAACCGATCTTCGAAAGCTGCTCGTGATAACGCACTAAATTCTTCTTTATCATATTGGAAGGAATATCAATATCGAGCTTATTTTTGATGCCTTCGCTGAGCTCGGAAGCACTACAAGAATATTCTCCATCGGTGATAATATTGGTATGGGAGAAGAGATATAGTTGTGTCGCTTTCACCGTCAAATTAAGCTCTTCGGGAACGTACTCCGTGCCGTCACTAACCTGCCAAATACAGTTATCATCGAGCCTGAGTTCAATCTCTCTGTCAACCACGTCGCGCCCCGAAATAAAGAGCTTACCGCGCCTCTCAGTGCGCTTCGGGCGGAGCAGTAGCCAGTAGTTATCAACCGCGCCAACAAGTGCCGTAGAACCCGAAACAGCGTTGTACTGATCGTTGTCTTGCATCTTCCTCGTATGGTGAACAACCAGCAGTGAAACGTTATGCGATTGGGTGAATTTATGCAGAGGAATAAGGTCGTTATAGTCCTTCTCATAGAGGTTCGCATTCTTGCTTTCCGGGCGAATATAATTGAGCGTATCTATCGCTATAAGCACGGTGTCGGGATGATTACGAATGAAGTCGTCAAGAGCGTCAATAAGACCTTCGTCTATTCTGATTGCCTGGTTTGTAAAATGGAAATTTGATGGCATCTCGTCTGTCATTTGCATCGCTCGAGCTTGTATTCTGTCCTCTGTATCCTCGAATGAAAGATAGAGTACCGTACCTTTTTTACTTGGGAAACCGAGTATGCTTTCACCTTTAGCAACCGCTATACAAAGGTTAAGAGTGAAGAAGGATTTACCTGCCTTTGGCGCACCTGCAAGGAGCGTAAGTCCTACGGGGAGAACAGAGGAAATAATCTGTTCCTTATGGTTTATTTGTTTATTCATAAGCGTTTCACCGTCAACGGTTTTAAAACGCTTTATACCTAAGAGCTCCTCTCTAATCCGCTTTTGTTCTTCATCAAAATCAAATGAGTCAAACATCTGTCTTTCCTCCAAATTTCGTTTTGTTTATCGCCTTCATTTGCTCCCTGGCTTTTTCCTTTCGCTCCTCGGAGCAAGGATTAAGAAGACGAAAGGTGAAGTATTCCTTCCGCACCTCGAAGCATAACTGTCCGCATCCGTCATCATCGGTAAGACGGCAAAGCTCGGGATGCTCGGAGGCGTATTTCGTCAGCCTATTTTTAAGAGCAGTATTGTACGTTTGTATCGTTGTAATATCATTTTCTTCATCGAAGAAAATCCCGGTAACCTTGTGTATTTTCTTTATTCCGGTTATCATTTTTAGAATCACCCCTTTTTTAGAAATAGTCTTCAAAATGGCAAAAATTCGTTAGGTCTAGACCGAGGAAATAAGGCATTTTTCCTTTTCTGTTACTTGGATTTTATCAGCTGATCGATAAAGCTCTTAAAAAAGGCGATTTGCCGAATTTCCACGGACTAAACCGACGAGGAAAAGCCGTGCAATTTTCATCAAAAAAGGGCAGGAATTCAAGGCAAAAAGGCATAGCAAAAAGTCTATGTCTTACCTAAAATTCCTACCCTTGTATCTCGGATTCACTGCCGAGAGGATGAAATTGATTCGCCACGCGAAGCGGCACAAAAATTATGTAATCTTTTGATGCTCAGTCCAACGAGCTGATGACATTTAGGACACTCAAGTATAAAATCCGCATACGGCTTCTCCGATAACCTAAAGACTATACTGTCGTTTCTGATATCTCTGTCTGAAACGTCTGCAAATCTGTGGTTTCCGTATGGGCACTTCAGCTTTGGCATACCACGTCTGCCATCGTCACAAGCTTTTTCCACGTCAGCACCTCCTTCTCCTAGAGGCTTCTAAGTTTTTCAGAACTCTGATTGCCACACCCACAATGTGTACTTCGGAAAGGATAATATCGTCGAGCTCGTCGTTTTCGGGATGGAGAATAAAACGCTTATTCTTCTCGTCACGATAAAATCTCTTTAGCGTTGCACGCCAACCGTCCGAATGTTCGTCCTCTATCATTGCAACTACGATTTCTCCATCGTCTGCGGTGTCCTGTTTTCGTACGTAGACGGTATCTCCGTTATCGATACCGACCTTTATCATAGAATCACCGCTTGCAATAAGACCAAAGTATTCGCCGGGGCCGAGTGATGCCTCGTCGACGGGAAGATATCCCTCTATATCCTCAATAGCGAGAGTAGGAGCACCGCACGCAATTGCACCAACGATAGGCATCCTGGTGTAAGAGAAATTGTCAGCAGTGATAGTCTGGTATCTTCCATACTTTTCTATAAGACCTTCTTCGACAAGGCGATTCATGTATTTTGATACAGTGGATTTCGCCATTCCGAGCGTATTTCCGATTTCAAGAGTCGTGGGGCATACGCCTCTCTCCTTCATAAAGCTCGTAACGAAGCGGTAAACGTCCATCTTTCGCTCGTCATTCTTCGGTCTCATAGTCAGTCTCCTTTGGTTTTGATATAACCCGAACAAGAGTTCGTGATATAATTATAGCACACCGAAAACCGCTTGTCAATACCCAGATGTACATATTCATGCACATCATATCCCAACTTTTACCCATCTGGGCAGTTTTTTGAAAAAATCGCGTCTTCTTTGATTAAGGCAGTGTATTTTTTTGTCATTGGGACAGAGAAAAGGTCTGCCAACTAGACAGACCTTCAAAGATTAAATTTTTAGGTTTTAAATATTGGATCAACGTCATCGACTCGACCATAATATACATGCGCTGCTTCGCGACATCCGCCGTCGCATATATCTTTTTTATCGCAATCTTTACACATTTCAGGAAGATAATCCCGGCTTCTGAATCGTATCCAATACTCATTCTGTGCAAGAGTGTCAAGCTCATCATATCTACAAACACGAACAGGAGAGTGATTACAAACCTTGAGATATCCGCTTGGATCAACAACGCAGAAACCTTTTGCAGCAGAGCAAAGGTTGCTTACTTGAATATGCTTATATTTTTCGGGATGATCTATCGCACATAACGGCAATTCCGTTCCAACATGCCCATACTTGTTGGATTTCGCTAACACAGCTTCTGCAATATCAAGCATTTGATTGGTTTCTTCTTTTGTCAACAAATACTCTTGATTTTTAAGTCCTCGTCCACCGGGCAAAAATCTATTTAGCAAAACATAGTCTGCACCTTTTATAAGAGCGTAAGCAATATTCTCATATAGTTCGGGAAGATTCTTTTTTGTCACAGCAATGTTTGCCGTCGTTCGAATTCCTCTAATTTTGGTTTTTTCGAATAATGACAACACATGCTCAACATTATCTATGCCGGTATGTTCCATAAATGTTTCTATTCCGGGAATACTAATGCAGATTGAAATTCTTCTTTTGGCAATAAAATCCAAAAAGTCATCATTGATTTTTCTGCCGTTTGAAATGATATTAAGCGAGGCTCCTCTCTGCAAAATATAATCAATGAGTCGAGTTAAATCCTCACGCATTAAGGGTTCACCGCCTGTTAACGTAAAAGATTCAACACCATTTTTCATTAAAATATCAACTACAGAATACCATTCTTCAAGAAATAGCTCATCTTTTTTATAGTTTTCTTCTGATTCCCAAGGACATGAACAAAATAAACATTTGTGATTGCAACGATATGTTAATTCAAGTGCAGCAACGCTCGGAAGAGGGGTTAAAAAAATGTTTGTTTTCATTCTTAGTTACCTTTTAGGTGTTGTTCCAAGCACATTCTTTATATGCTCTAAATATGCTTTTGAGCTAAAGTGTGTAGCGGTATCTGTAGATATTTCCGTCAATGTTTCAGAACCTCTCAAGAAACTCAATGCTGTATCATATTCAGTTGAGCTATAGCTCATGTCATTGGGATAACTGTGTACTTCTTTGGTAGAACCACTAGCAACAAATGTAAACACGATTCTATTAATATCCCACGAGGAACTCGAAGGATGCAACTTTTTAGCACAATCATCGCAGTATACAGAAACCTTTGCTGAATGACCTAATGCTACAAACTCTTTTGCCAACTCACGATATTTACGCACAATATCTTCGTTGCCTTCAAAAACTCGCATTTCGAACGTCTTTCCACAATTTTCGCAAGTACATGTAATATTGGCATCATCAGGGATACGCATAGAATAACACATCGCACTTCTTTCGGGCGGTTCTTGATATCCACTTTGCGAAGCTGCTAATTTCAGAAGCGCCTCATCAATTTCAGCTCTTGTACCTAGTCCATGCTTTTTATCTCTGCCTTTAGAATAATACACCGCTACAATCATTCCTATATCATACGCACCTTGCATAGCATGAATAATCAGTTCGTCTGTGAGCTTCGTTGTTTTATTGAATATGTCTTGAGAAAGTTTAACATATGGTAGGATAATTTCCCAGATATGTTCTGCTTTTTCTTCACCAGCTTTAGTCTGCAACATTCTTTCTGCATTCCTGTCGGTAAATTCGATATCAATATGATCCTTTAGATATTCAAATTGTTGAACATTTTCATACACAGCATTATCCTTCAAATAAAACAGAGTTGCACATATCGCTCCATAAAATGAAGTAATGATATATTCGCCACACACTTTTTCTTGACCTAGAGATGCATACTTTTGTCTGCAGTATTTCATCACTTTTTTGACAAATTCTTCTGGTTGATGTGCGTCTTCGCATTCCTCTATTGTTTCGAAGAAATCGTCATCGACGAGCAAGTTGTTCTTTTCGCCAATTTCCCAAAAACAAGCATCCAATTCTGAAGTAAAAGCTTGGTTTTCAACAATATAATGTGTGTCTTCAACACCTTCCGCTACAAGTTCCTTCTTAAACGCAATAACTTCATCTGCTAAGTAGAGATCGAGAATATCATTAGCCAGCTGCATTGCATCATCCAATCGTCCAAGTTTACGCAATGTCATGGCCTTGCCGAACAATGCTTTTCCGTATTCTTCATCAATTGCAATAGCTTTCTCGAACGCATCTAACGCATTGTTGGGTTCGTTGATCATATTATAGGCGTTAGCTAAATTGTTCCTCGCCTCAGCGAATCTTGGCTCTAAAAACAAGGCGCGTTTATAGAAACGGATTGCCGATGGCAACTTTTTTTCAATAAGTGCCGCATCTCCGTCTGTTTTGATGGCAATGGCACAAGTTGAGCAATCCTTTGGGCAATCGTTTTCATGCCCCTCGAATTCGCAACTAATTACCAATTCTTCGTTCCTTCCAAGATCATGCATTTCCATGTCCCCCAATCTAGCTCATTAGCACGAGTTAATTCATGAATAAGTACCGAATTTGCCGATTTAGTCAAATACGGATTTAAATATATTGCTCCATCGTATGTATACGAATTTACATTACCATTGTCATTTTTGGAAGCTTTATTTTTATTCCAACCTACATATTGACTGAAATTAATATCAATGTTTGTGCGTATATACAGTTTGGCGAAATGCACAAGATTATATATGTTATCTATATGGTAAGCCCTTGCTTGTCTAATCATTGCGCGGATACTAAGTTTTGTAGGTTCATTCTGCATTCTGTATTCAGGGATATTTGCTCTTGCCCATGCATCAATTTCCATAGCTTCTTGGTTCATAATACCATGACCTCCATTCAAAAACAATTACTTTAAAACTGCCGCTTGGAACTCTTCCAAAGATTGGGGTGTATCTCCGAAAGATACATGGTTTTTATTTACAAACATACCCAATGCGAAAGAATTCTCAGCAGCATAGTATTCATTAGTGTAGTATCTTTTTTCATCTTCATCGAAAATCAATGCCACGTAATTACACTCACACTCATGGCGCGCATCGGAAAATTCCAAAATGAATCCGAATTTACTGCGTTGCTCATTTTCAACAAAATGAACAGGCAAAGATCTATATTCTATCGGAATGCGAACTCTCAACTTATTTGAACATATTTCGAACGCACGCAACACCAATTTGTTTAACATCTCTTTGTTGTTGTAAAATTGTTCTTTCAAAAAAGTAGATTCATAAAAAGCATCCCTTAAAGCAACACAACAAAACTGATAATTTGACGAAGATTTAATCCGTTTTTGATTTTCACGAATTTGTGCTATAAGTTCATCAGTTTCATCTTTTGTTCCAAAAAGTTTAGATAAAAATCCCATTTTGTTAGGCCTCCGTTTGTTATTTATAAATTGTTCCACTTGCAGAGCTTACATCTGTACCCCAATAAATTTCGTCTGCTCCCGAACTTACATAGATCGTAATAGTGCCACTCTTTTTGTATCCAGAAGAACGATAAAGAGTAATGCTTTCAGTTTTGGAGTTTGTCGGAGTTGTTGAGAATGAATAGGGATAGACACCGCCTTTTAATTTTACAGTAATGCTTGAAGACGAAGAACTGTCTGAAGCATAAGAGGAACTTTTAGGCTTAATTGAATACGATATTACAACCTTGCTACCATCGTATTCCGCTGATGTCGTAATAGTAAAGTAATCTTCAAAGTTTGAAGAAGACAAAACAATCTTATCATCATTATTGTTCTTGTTAGAAGAACCGCCGGACGATCCACCCGAAGAGCCACCGCCAGACGGGTAATAAGACCCGCTACTGTTGTATCCACCGTTATTCGATGATCCGGAGGAACTTGATGAAGAACCATCGCATTCTGATAAGCTTGCAATTAGAATAATAAACAATACTATTCCGATCAACACCCAAGCGACAATCTTCTTAGTTCTTGCACTATCATCTTGCGCTTGTTTAGCGGCTTGCACTCTTTCCAACATAACGGATTGCTGTGCGAGAGATTGTGCATCTTCTTGCAAACGTGTTTTTAACTCGTCAATGTCGCTAAATTGTGCTAGTAATGCTTTAGCAATCTTCAAGGCGAGATTGGTTTTCTGATAGTTGTTATGCAGTTTAATTGCAGCTTCTCTTGATACAACGCAAATGCTTATACGAATTTTTTCTATAATTTCATCTTCGAGATCACTATATTCAACATCTTTATCAAATGATTTTACGCGAGAAATAAATGTTTCAACATCAGACATTGTTGTAGAGAATCCCATCCGATCTGCAGCTGACTTTAACAATTCCATTTCAGTTGCAAACTCTTTGAGAACGGTAGACGTCGCTACAATGTTTGCTAATGCCTCGGAATCTTCTTCGAGGCGTTCAGCTAAATCGCCGACCTCCGCAAAGATTTCTTGCATTGCGGTTACAAGATCCAACGCAATCTCCGTTAATTCTTTTTCATTGTGGAGATACAGCGCTAAATCTCTGATTTCTCTGCCGAGCGACATGCTATTATCGTGGGGCATACCGCTTGCTTGAGATCTTAATTGCAACGGCTGAACAAAAACATCCCATTCTTTAACTCTCTTTATTAAACCACGAATGTTCTCTTTGATCGCTGTTTCATCAGAGAGTCCTTTGATGCGTTCTATATGCTTTTCAACTGCTTCAGCATGCTTTTGGATTTCAGTTTGCATGCGTATTTCATACTGATCCAATGCATCCGAGATTACGATTCCATCATCATAGTCCTCGTTGGCAACATACTGCTTTGCCAGTATCGACACAAAAGCCATATAATCTTCATCGGAGAGAGTGTGTAACTTTTCGGTGAAGAGTTGTCTAATCGCATCTCTTTTAGCATCAATTGCCTCATCAACTTCGGCTTCCGTCACTATCTTCATACCTGCTTCTTTTCTGCAGGTGTTTACTATTTCGAGTACAGAGTCAATAGTAACAAGACCGAATTGTTCGTCGATATCAGTCAACATGAAGCCTATATCATAAGCTTCGACATCTTGCATGATGCTGAAATTGAAAAGAAGGGCGTTGATTTTAGAGATGGGTGATAGCCCTTCTGTACTAATTTCCTTATTTTCAGCTATGCATTTGTTAATTTCTTTAATTTCCTTCTTATCGATGTCCAAAAACCAATCAAGCTCTACCAACAAACGCTTTGCCGGATTTAAGAGTGTGGCTTGTGCTGCTTCGCCGCTACCGTCCTCTAAAAAGAATGCTTTTTCTTCGGCTTTTGATATGATAGTTGCGCGTTTATCTCTTGGGGTCACTTCGAGGAGATAAAAAGGATTATTACTTATATTGAAAACCTGCACGATTTCCTCCTATAATAACTTTACTGAACCATATTCGGCAAAGGTGTTTATGCAAATCCTATCTTTCGTTTTTCTTCCTTTTGAGGAAGTGTAGATAATGCCTTATCAAAACATTCCTTGTCAATAAATTCTTTTTCTGATTTTACTGCGAGTTTTCCGGCTTCGCGCAGAATGTACGTTACATCAGAAAATGGGTGACTATCGAGTGCTCCCGAAATATAGTCGATGCTTGCATCTTCGGCTACAGGGAGTTCTTCAAATTTAGATGTTAAGTATGCAGCAATTTCTTCTTTGCTTGCCATCTTGACCTCAATAATATGGTCAAAGCGACCTCTACGCAAAATCGCAGGATCGATCATGTCTATCATGTTAGTCATAGCAAAAACTAACACACCGTTGGAAATTGCTTCGGGAATTTTTCGAAGGAATTCTGCCACTTCTTCTATGTGATGCGTACCACTTGCGGTAGACATATTTCGATTGCTCAAAAATGCTTCCATTTCATCAATTACGAGAATGGACGGAGCGGCTTTTATTGCTTCGCTAAAGACTTCGGAAATCTTCTTGCTTGTGTCATGTATGTACGAACTTGCTATAGTTGAAGAGTCAATATCAAACCGTTTCCATCCCAAATATTCAGTTAACCGTTCAACCGCATAGGTCTTTCCACAACCGGGTGCGCCATGCAGAATTGTTGCTCCAGGGAACGATATTCCCATTCGCTTATACTTTTCCTGATTTAGTACAATATCAATGATATTGTCGTTGAAAAACGCTTCAAGATCGGGACGACCAATTAATCTGAATGTAGTATCAATAGTGGGCAATGCAACATTCGTTTCAATGTTTTCCTCGTCGTTGATCATTTCCATCAAATCCGTGTTTGATGTGTCAACCTCTTCGGGTATGGTAACATCAAATCCAGCTAATCGGAAAGATTTGCAAAGCACAACAGGAGGTATCCAAGACATGATTCTTGCAATTCTTTCAAACGAATTGGCGGAAATGTTAATTCCTCCCGTAAGCCATTTTCCATACACATAGTCCATGGGACTCGCTTCTTCTGTCTGATTTCCGGGGAGTATTAAGGAATATTCTTCGATGTAGACGGCATCCTTCAGATCAATTTCGGGAAACAATTTCAGCGTTGTGTTAAACGCTATCGAAAATGCCTCTACTTGTACAAAACTATCCGGGAAGGGGCCGTTTTCAAGTGAAGATATTAAATAATCGCCCTTACTGCAAAATACTCGATATTTTCCCTGTGTTTCAATCTCCACGAATATACCGTCGGGTAAAGAATAATCCCTTAACCATGATTCATAAAGAGCCGCGGTTACCGCAAGGACATAAGTATCCTGATTGGTAGAATAAATCTGCCAACTCTCACTTGAGGAAATCACCTTTTTTATTCTTTTGTCATCGGATATTGAGAATCCTCTCGGTAACCATTGCATCATAGTGTTTACCCCTTAATGATATTTGCGATATCAAACATTCCAGTACCCGAATCTGCATGAATTTGAATAGAAAGCAATTCAAACAGAACGCGGCGAAGTTGATCAATATCGTCATTTGCCAATGCTTGATCTCCAAGCTGCTTAAGTTGTCTAAATCTCGTCACATCCGAATAGTTAGAGGAGGATGTAACAGAACGCTGATACCAATCAACGATGAACCAATCCTGACGAATCAGTATCATTGTATTCTTGGTTTTCATGCTATCTAAAATATTGTCAAAGTCGGTATCATTACGATCTATCGATCTCTGTGCGGTGCGTGTAAGATTGTCAAATGCTTGTTCTTCTGCTTTGGTAGCGAATTGGCGAACAATTTCATTGAAAAATTCTACGCAACTATCAAGATCCATCTGTCTAATCGTTTTGAGGTTTGCTTGACGAGTTTTATTGATAAGCTTCTTCGCATCAAGCAAGTCGTTGTTGGCTTTCTGCACATCCTCGGCTTCACTTTGAGGTTGACTATCAAGGTTCGCTGCACGTTCAGCTTTTTTACGAGCTTCTGCAAGTTGAGGATCATCAACCTTTTCTGCCATACTATCAATTCTGTCTAATACCTGACGGCCTTGCTCAGCGATGCTATCAATGTCGGTAAGATCAATTTGTCCTTCCTGACGAGAATAGAAGTTGCGATTTGCAAAGGATGCACCAATGCAAGGGATCGATACCTCCAAGTTGATCGTACCCGAATCCAATATTTCGTATTCGCATTCGATATCTGCACCTGTAGGAACTACACCTGAATCAATATCAGTACCTGTTATCTTCAACATGCCGATAAATCTGTTATCGGTAATAGGAGATTGGATATTACCTTCCCACAGCTTAATATTGATGGAGTCATTCGTGCCTGCTTTAAGTGTTTGTCCAGCCTTAACGGTAAGAGTACCTTTCTTAGGAAGAGCATCTCCTTCTTCGACCAAAAACATAAGTTCGGGAACACCGCCAAGCTTGTCAATAACCTCAACTCCGATAGAATGCGATGCTGGTATAGCACCAATTGTTGCAAGAGTTTTGGTGATCACAATGGTGTTGCTTCCAATAGGTTGCTCACGACCAAATTCGTCCATTACTTTTACAGTAAAGGCATTTTCTCCGTTTTTGCTCAACGGAAGCGAAACCATCATATTGTTTTTCAATGCAGCAGAACCGGAACTCCAACCTGTATCGGAGCTTGTGAACTCTATCGTGTAGCCGTTCAAATCATTTCCAAGCACACACATAATTTTGGCAGAATCATTGGGTGTTCTTGCAGTATATTTAAACGAAAGATCAATGTCTGTTTTGATAACTTCGTTAGCTGCTTTTCTACTGTGAGTATTGGACGACCAATCAATAGACTCAGCAAAAATACTTGCGCCTTCTGCAACAGCGGTCATCGGGTTTACATCGATGTTCGCCGGCAAAGACAACTCGTAAGCAATCTTATCACGCAAAGGCTTGTAATTTGTGGGGCCACCTACGAAAACAATTCTTTCAATATCGTTTGCAGAAAGACCTGCCTTGTTCATCGTTTCTCTTGTGGCTTCTACGGTTTCTTTAACGAGATCTGCGATAATGCTATCTACCTGTTGACGGTTTAGATCAATGTCGAGATACATCTCGTTTCCGTCCTCATCGGTAGTACGAGCTTCGCCCTCGCTCAATGCGATAGTGCTTGTTTCGTTAGCCGAGAGTTCAATCTTTGCTCTTTCTGTTGCCCATTGTGCAACTCTGCAAAATGTTTTATATTTGCGGTTGATAAGAAAATCTTCGGGCAAAGAGAAGTTGGCTCTCAACCACGGAACAACAATCTGATTGAACACCATTCTGTCAATATCTCTACCGCCACACATTTCTACTCCGCCATGTGCCAAAAGATTGACCTTGCCATTGATATTTTCGGCAATAGAAACGTCGAATGTACCACCTCCTAAGTCGTATACCAAGAAAATTCCTTCTTGCTTGGAGGCACGCATAATACTCATAATTGCCGCAACAGGCTCTTGCATCAAGGCGACATTATTAATACCTGCCATTTTTGCCGCTTGAAGAGTAGCATCCTTCTTCATCTGATTGAAGGCGGCAGGAACAGTAATAACGACCGCAGTTTCGGGATCGTTTCTAATTTCTTCGGGCAAATAGCCGTACAAAACTTTCAAAATTTCCGCGCTACATTCTTCGGGCGTAAGCGAGAGTTGAGCTGCTTCGAGTTCAATTTTCGTGCTTGTTCCCATAAAACGCTTGAAGAGGGTTGCTGAGTTGCTGGGATTATAGGGAGCTTGGTTATAAGCTTTGTTTCCATAATAGCGGTTACCACGCTTATCAACATAAATCGCAGAAGGGGTTACATCGTTCTGTTCGGGACTTTTCCATACTCTAACTGTAGTTCCGTCGTAGGAACAAATTGCGCTATTTGTAGTACCCAAATCAATGCCTATGTAGTATCTCATTTTTCAATCCTCCCAAGTAGTACGGTGCCGGTTTTAACAACAACATCGTTTTGCATTATGATAGGCTCCATTGTCTGCGCGACATAGAGAACATCGTCTGTTTCAAATTCTTCAATATTTAGTGGCGTAACAGCCATGCCGGGATCGTAGATTTGTCCGTCAAGGTCTATAATTCTCAATCCTGAATCATCAAGAGCTTTCATCACTCTTTTGGAAAACCAAGAAAATTGACTATTATACTTTGTCTGTTCCTCTACATCTAATTTGCTAATCGCTTTTGCGAACACACGCTTAAAACGGAACATTTCCGAACCTATCGTTATTAGATTCTCTCTCATAATTTCTAATTCGTTATTCATATTCAACTCCTTGATTTTTATTTAAATTTAAAGCCAGTAGGAGCTTTTTGGGATATTGAAGTTCCGTACATGTTAATGTAGATAGTCTTATATCTTCTTCCATCAACGAACGAGATGTCGTAAATGTCTATCATTCCATTAATACCATTCACACTCATTGAGCCACGACGATCCCAAATAATTGCCTTTCCGTCAGAGGTCATCAAAGATCTTAAATACTTTTCAGAACCTCCAACTCCTGTTGTATAGATTGGCTTATTGGGAACAAGTCCATATTCCTCGTCATCGAGGTTATCATTCTGTGCTTCCTCATTCAATCGAGAAGTTTCTCGATTTTGAGTCAAGATATTATCAAACATATTAAGCGCGTTGATATCTTCGGCAGACTCCAACGCAAACGAATTGTTCTTCATGTTTATGGTACAGTAAGCAAGAACCTGTTGTGCAAGCATGTCATTATTGATATATTGTTTGTGATTTACTTGCAAGCTTACGATTATGTGTTCATCGGCACTTTTGGTTACAACTCGTCTGATAAGCACACCCGAATATATGGTCAAAACATTGTAATAATCTATCGGCTTTAATGCAGATAAATCAATGCCTAAAATCACGGCTAATGACTTAATGATACGGCTCGCTTGTTCCTTACCTCCGGGAAAGACCATGCCCACCATTTCCGGCTTATAACATTTATAAGCTAAAGCAACTTTTTTATCATGTTGGTTATTTTTTAAGAAGTCAAACAATCCCATAATTTTTTCCTCCAAAGTTTATTCAATCATTCGGCAAACAGATTTGACACGGATCGTACTTGCCTGAATAATAGTCGCGCTCTGTTAAACGGCGCACAGATTTCTTGTCTTTTATGAAGATGCAGTTTTCTTCATGATAGCATGATCCTGTTTCGGTTACATAGAAATCACCATAATAACTGCTTTGCTTGATTAAAAACGAGACAAGGGGGATGGTTATCAACAAACACACTACCACAATCATTGCGATAATCGCAAGCTTCTTATTCTCATGATATTTTGCAACTGCCAAGGTGATTAAGTCGGGGTGAAGGATATAATGGGCAAATTCATTTGCCTCACGTTCTTCTTCTACATCAAGAGGAGAGGTGCCGTTTCCTTTCATATGACCGCAAGCGATATGTCCTAATTCATGCGACAAGGTATAGGTCTTATCATTGGCGTTTGTATCATCACGAATAAAAACAAATTTCAAGCCATTTCCGTTGTATGAAAATGCCTTGCATCCTTGTGAATAATTTTCAAGGTTTAGGCTGCTTAAAATGTTGTTTTTTTCACCCAACGAGTATTCAACGATTTCGTATCCCTGATCTTCTATTATGTAAACAAGATTGTCAAGTGTAACTTTTCCGAGCTTATACTTTCGGAGTAGCGACTTTGCTCGATTTATTGCAATTTTATCGTTAGTCATTCTCATCCTCCTTGCTCGCTATAATTAAACCATTGAATGGTTTAACGATAGGTGATGAGTCCTCAGCGTTTGAACAGCGATTGTATTCTAATGTCAAGATACTTTTAACCGCATGAACACCCTTTACATCTAATTTAGAGAGCATCGAACAAATCTCATAAAATTGATCATTAAATATCGTTAAGTCGGCATCATACACTTGTTTCAAGTTCAGAAGCTTGCATATCTTAATCACGGTATCATAGGAAGTTCCTCCAACCCCTTTGGTTAAAGCGTTGGATAAGGTACTATACGGAATACCGCTAACTTCCGAGAACTTTTTTACGCTTTTGTACTGTCGTTTAATTTCATCTCGAATTAATATTGTAATACTGTCCAAGGTTATCACTCCTTTTTAGCAAAAAACACTACGAATACATTATATCACCAAATTTCGATTTTGTCAACAAAAAATTATCCAAATTTGGTTTTTTATTTTTTGGCATAAAAAAAGAGGATAAGAATTTATTCTTATCTCCTTATTTTGAGAAATTTATCCGTTAGTCGTCTTTATCCGTCTGCACCTCCATCACTAACCTCGCTCCGAGCTTGAAGGCGTATTCGAATATGGATGCTTCGGCAAGGCTCATGTATTCGCTCCAGCAGTCGTGGAACTTGTCGAAGATTTCTTTTTGTTCCTCGGTGAAGGTTTTCTCCAAGTCCTCGTGATGCCTTGCCATATATCCAAGGAGCTCTTTCATCTCTTTGGAGTTCGTTCTGCTGTCCTCTTGCGGTATTATGTTGCCGTGCCATAGTTCTTTTACTACGTTCATTTTTATTACCTCCGGTAGCACAACACAATACCACATAAATCTCGCAAAGTCCAGACAATTTGGGAAAAGAAAACAGGCTTTTTGAAAACGCCCTCTTCTTTGTTATAGGCGGTGTAATTTTTTGTCATTGGGAAGAGAAAAACGGTGAGCATTTCTGCCCACCGTCGCTTATTAGTTTTGTATTGCGAGATTGTACCTTGCAAGTACGTATTCCTTGATTTCCTTTGCTTTTACCTTCATATTTATTTTCCCAATAACTGCCTCTATTGTTTCCTCGCTAATGGTAGGTATATATTCCTTGTATTCGGGATAGGTTTCCATAACGTCGCGGAAGAGGGATATCAGAAGGTCGTTTGCGTTAGGTTTTGCCGGGTAACCACGGGAAATAAGTGCCATATTGTTATCGTAGTTCGGTGCGAGCCCGAGAAGCTTTCCGCTTTTCACATCACGCATAAGACCGAAGTTGTTTGTGTGTCGGTCGGGGTTTGCGCAGATCGTATCCATAAATATAAGCTTAATATAATCGGGGATTGCTTCGGGGCATATTCCTTCGAGTGCATCGATAACGTCGAGGTAGTCCTCGTTATCTCCCATAAATGCCGATGCAGGCTCGAAGTTCACTGAACCTTGCGAGGTGAAGTCAAGGCTCTTAATACAGCCTGTGCCTTTTTCATATCTTGCCATATTCATTCCGAGTGCTTTTCCAAGTTCGTAAACGAAGAGCTCGGAGAACATTTCGGGAAGAGTGGCTTTTTTGTGCATCCACCATTTGCCGTCCTTAAGCTTCCAGCATTTTTCAAAACTACCTACGTTTGTAAGTTCCGGACTCTTCGTGTGTCCTCCGGAAGCTGCTTTGTTGAAGCTATCGTAGTTTCCCTTGAGGGCAAGGCTTGCGAAATAGTCGTTATCGAATTTCACGTCAGCATAGGTAAGCGTCGAGCCTATCGGTCTTATCCAATAGTTATCGGTAATGGTCGCCGCATTTACATGAATAACGGTGGAAATATCGTCCTTGTTTTCAAGGCGAAGCGCCTTTTTCAAGAGTCTTGAGTTAGCTCTGTGACTGTCTATTGCTCTAGTTTCAAGCCAAGAGTCTGCATCACGATATTTTCTAAGATATAACGGGAGAAGAGATTCGTTGTGAACAGTCAAATTTTTATCATTCCAGGTTGCGACAAGAGTATCTCCCGAAAGTATTTCATATGAGTCTTTTGTTGGAGCATTGTTATTTACTACGGGTGCATCGGGAATAAACTCCATAATGTCGTCGAGTGTACATTCAAGAGCTGCACAGATCTTCCCGAGAACGTCTACGGTAACGTTATCGCCTCTTGACATCTTACTTATTGTAACTGGATTTATTCCGGCAAGTGCGGCAAGCTCTTTCTTTTTCATATCCTTATCAATGAGGAGCTTCCACAACTTTTTATAGGTAACAGCCATATTTACCTCCAAAAATGCTTTTGTATCATTTTATCACAAAAACAGCCGCTTGTCAACTAATAAATTTTGCGTTCTCCAAATTATTTTGCAAATTTGTTAATTTCGCACATAATTACTATCACTGTGGTGATAGTTTCGTTTGCTTGAACTGAACTTAAAAAATGCAAAAATTAAGAAAATATAAAGTAGACTTTAGATTTTCCTAAAAATCAAGGCTGGGCGAGTGCCCAGCCTATCGTATTATGAGAAGTATTCGTTAAGCAATTCTTGATGCTTTTGACTCTTCTTTGCGATTTTAAATCCGTAATTCGAGATGAATGCTATCATCCATTCCTTTGCTATGATTTCCTCGCCTTGAGCTTTTACGCATTTTAGGTGTTCACGGTTTATCCATCGTCTTACCGAGTCGTGCTCGTAGCCGAGGAGCTTTTCGAGCTCTTTCGGTGAGAAGGTTTCTTTTTGATTGCACCACCGTTTTGTAAGCCATTTGGAGAAGTCTTCCCGAAGTTCATTCGGGTATCGTATTTCCGAGGTGCTTTTCTTTGCTGAGAATATGGGAGGAACAAAGTATGCGTTTGGGTTTTTGCTAACTGTACTCACATAGTGAATAACATCCGTAATTTCTATCGTGTATCGCCTGGTCTTCTTCTCGGTATCCTTGCAGGGTATTACTCCGTTCTGGAGCATCCAAGCACACTTGCGTTTGCTGATTCCGAGGATAATTCTGAGTTGCTCGGAGTTTATCGTTTTGGGATAAGTTGATACGATTTCGTTAACCGTCATTTTTCTCACCTCCGACTCTGAAGCGTTTGCCGTCTGTATCGTCGGCATGCAGTAGGAGGTAATCTATTAGGTCGAGCTTTGATATGAGGTGAGCGCCTCGCATAACGAAGCTTCTCAGCTCGCCCGATTTGAGCAGTGCATAAATCGTATTTTTACTTTTCTTCGTCCATCTCGCTGCTTGTATAGGTGATAGAATGTCGGGGCATCCGCGAAGTAGCCATTCAAGGTCTTGTCTTCTGGTTTCCGTATTGTTCATTTTTCTTTCTCCGTAATCTTTTTTTGCCGACGGTTACTGAGAAGTTGACAATTTTGAGATTTAGTGATATAATTCTTTTGCTGAATTTTACGGATTTTCTGACAGTTTTCTATCATTTTTCTTGAAAATAGTCGGAATTTTCGCTATTATATGCCGGGATTTGTTATCAAATAGTGACGACGAGGGACGAGTAGGTATTAAACGGTTAATTACTCGAAATCAGTTTGTGGATAACACCACACGAGGGTTCGAATCCCTCCCTCTGCGCCAATAAATGAACGGTCGGGTTTTTCCGACCGTTTATTTATTTTCACAGTCGGTCGGTCTCGAACACTGCTCGCGGAGCGAGCGAGGGTACAGCTATGTGTCGGTCGGACACGACACATTACGCTGGATACGGCATCCGTATAGCCGTATGCTGCAACTCCACTCGGAGATCGATAAGCTCGCTTGTTAGGCGCAGAGTGTAAGCATCTTCGCCATAGGCGAATACCCCTCCCACAACCTATTCGGATCTATTCCGATCAAACGACGGGTTCAATGCGCAGAAGAATCAAAAAAAGCAGAACCCACAAATAGGGTTCTGCTTTTTTGGTGCTCCTGCGGGAATTCGAATCCCGGACACCTTGATTAAAAGTCAAGTGCTCTACCGGCTGAGCTACAGGGGCATACAAACTTACGCCATAATATGATAGCATATTAAAAGCGATTTGTCAATAGTTTTAACGAAAATAATCCAAAAAATGCTTTTTTGATTTGCTGTACAAAATATGGGACATTTGATGCTTTATAATTAAATCACAAGGTAAAACGCAAGGGAAAACAAGGCTTTTCTTTAATGATCATTTTGACCTTGAAATATGTATGAATTGGAGAAAAAATATGAGAACTAAGTATGCAGTTGCACTTATGAAAGGAGAGAATGAGTCCATTCTCGGCGTTTTTAAAACAAAGGAGGAGGCAGACAGATTTGGATACAGTACACATATACCCAGGGAAGCAGGTCTTCATTACTGCTTTGCAGCTCCGTTTGCCAAGGGAAAGCCGGTTGGTAAGAGTATAAGAGTTTATAATTATTACAATATGTAACGCAAGCCTGACCGGGAGCATTTGAATCTGTTCCGGTCAGGCAAGTGTTTTATTCAAGATTTTTAATTGGTATATTAATTCTCTATTGGAAGAAATAGAGAATAAATCATATTAGAATGCTAAAATACAAAAATATGCTTTAAATATTTTGTTTTTCTTAAAAAAGCACTTGACAATTCCAAATTTTTGTTGTATAATGTAGAAGCCGTTGCGGGAGTGGCGGAACTGGCAGACGCGCACGTTTGAGGGGCGTGTGGTTTTACCGTACGGGTTCAATTCCCGTCTCCCGCACCAAAAATAACCTAAATTGAACCGCAAGGGACAATTTAGGTTATTTTTTATCCATTGCGAAAGCAATGGGATATCATCAGCCCGTAGGGGCTGATGATATACACGACTGCGTCGTGATGATATTCCAAGCCTGCGGCTTGGATAAAAAAATTCGACAAGTTGAAACTTGCCGAATTTTTTGTGAAGGGCGGACGAAAAAGATATTTTGGGGAGTTTTCGTATAGACTTGAACTCATGTGGATTGTGTATGCTCGGTTAACGTTTCGATTTTTTCTCTATAAACACTGTAAAAATAAATGAAATGATCAGAGAAAACAAAATGTATAACAGGTATGGCAGTTCAAACAGTTTAATTGTAAAATTATCAAAACCATTAAATATACAGTCAATGGCGATTGCAAAAATATTGCATATAACAAATCCAATGAAAATTATTATGAATACAGCAATAAATAAAAGAATCGCTTGAAAAATAATACTTCGATTTTGATTTTTCTTTTTCATACTACCCCTAATTTCCGTTGTGTTACGTTTTTGTCAGCTTGACATACCAATTTGACCTTTTATACTGTCACAAATTTTGATAACTTTTTCAGCAAAATCGGTTGATAAATCCCGAAGCTTTGAATCTGCCATAGTAACACAGCCTTTCTGCTGTTATTATATCATAAATTCGATATTTTTTCAAGTGAAATATTCGCCTTACGGCGAATGTGAAATAATTCACTTCGTGAATTGTGAAATATTGCTCCTTCGTCGCAATGTGAAATAAAATTCGCCTCCTCACGCGCGAAGCGCATTTCACATGCGAAGCATATTTCACGCTCCGAAGGAGTATTTCACTCGCCGTAGGCGAATTTCACTGAAAAAAGTAACTTATAAGTATTTCAAAAAACATTTAGTAAATTATTGTTCCTTCTTTTTTAGATATGATCTGTGCTTCTTCAGTTTTGACACCGCTTTTTCAAATTCATCATAATGTTTTCCCGTAGAAACATTCTTATTTCTTTTAATACTAATTATAGGACTTAATTTTTCAAACTGACGGATAAAGAACCCTCCACCCAAACGGTTTAATACTTTATAAGAGTATATATTCGTGTTGACTCCTACTGAAAAATTTTCGATTTTTGCAAGACAAATGGTTATTTCTTCCCATTCTCTGCTTTTGTACACAATTTTTGATAAATCCTCATATTCATTAAGTTTCGCAAAAACACTATCTTGCAATTCATTATATGCAATTAATGTTGCTTCCTTTTTTTGGCGAGATGATTCTCGAAAAAATTGATAACTGGATAGTAAAAACGCTAAAATAGAAATGATTAAAGCTACGATCTCCATATACATAATCTCCTTACAATGTTAATTTTGAATAAAAATCTTTTTACTTTTGTTTTTTTGAATTATCAATACGCTCTTGTATTAATTCCGGAGTGATGTTTTCCCAATAATTTATATAAACCAATCGTACTCCATTTTTTGCTTAATTCTTGTTTTTCTATATCCCTCTGTTGTAGCTTTTTAAATGCTTCCTCACCACCAAAATAATCTATTGACTCAAAATGTTGTTTGCCTTGATATTCAATGGCGGTTTTTAATCCCCAAATATATATATCGTAAGACATCATTGTTTTTTGTATAAACTTGAACCCACTCTAACAATTGTATTAATCTATGGTACTGCAACTATCTTGCCATAAATCTTCCATATCTTCTTGCAATTTACGATTCATCTCCTGTTGCACTATTTTACAATGAGATTTTACTTTTTCATCCAATATCAGTTTTTTATCTATTTTCTCTAAAAACTGACAAAAATCTAAAAGAGTTTCAAAATATTCTTGGAGATCGACATTACAACAAATATTATAAATGTTTTGCAATATAGAAATTTGGAGTGAAGGAGAAGACTGAGCAAAAAAATGAAACAAATAATCGTATGAGGAAATATCAACCATCTCTACAACATTATTTTCATTTGTAAAAGCTTCTTTATCACCCAAAACGGCATTGATTATTTTTTTAAATTCACTTTTGTATTTATATGCGGAAGATAAATCTACTCCATATTTTCCTCTTGCCCAAGTCGGTGTGGAGGTATCCCACTCTCCAGAAGCCAATACAGTGATATATTTTCTGTCATCTTGACCAAACAAAACATCGCTCGTAATTATAGATTCTTCATAGCCCACGCCCCCGATTCTTTTATCTGCCTTTTCTTTGTATAAAGGGGTACATATAATGAGAGTGAAATCACTTTCGATAATTGATTTTTCCATAAATAAGGGCATTCTTTCTCCCAACTTAAGATCTTTTTGGTCAAGAATAGTACGAATACCATACATGGATAACTCATCGGATAATTTTTTGACCCATGATTTATGGGTTTCACTATCCCAAGAATAAGAAATAAACACAGTGGGGCTCTCTTTATTTAAGGTTTTATCTTTTATCATAATACCTCCTAAACACAAAAAATAATTTTTGTCATTCTAAATAAATTATATCACATAATTGGTGTTTTTTCAACAAAAACAAGTCATTATTTATCTTTTAACAATAACATAAGCCAACCATTCTTGTTCATGGTATAATTTTCAAAAGGAGGATTGTATCATGAAATCAAAATTTACAAACGAAGAAAAACAAGCAATTTTAGATCGCTACATATCAAATGCCGAGTCGCCTACAAGTATTATCAAATCCGTCGGGATTTCAAAAAGCACCTTCTACAAATGGCTGTCGGATTATAAAACGGAGCAAGCGGAAGCCAAACGAAAAGGCTTAACATTGCGAAATTTCAACTTACTTGAAGCTAAAGTCAAAAGGTTAGAAGGTATTATCGAAATCATCAAAAAGGCGAATGTATTGCCTAACGCCCCTTTACAACAAAAGTTATATGCGGCGGAAAAACTATCCGTCGAATATAGTGTCCATATGATCTGCGATGCGTTAGATATTTCCCGAGGAACTTATTACAACCATATTCTTCGCAATAAAAGAGATAATACGTGGTATGCAAAAAGGCGAGAAGCCTTGCGCTTCCAAATACAAGAAGTTTTTGATGAAAACAGCCAAATTTTCGGTGCGAGAAAAATAGCTGCCATTTTACGAAATAGAGGTGTTAAAGTAAGCGATGAAATGGTACGAGAATTAATGAAAGATATGGGACTTGTAAGCATTCGGCAAGAGGCAAAGAAACTTTATACCGATGACATAAAAAGGCACAAAAATTATCTTAATCAAGAATTCGATCCTGATGCTCCCAATCAAGTATGGGTAAGTGATATCACCTATTTCAAATGTAACGGAAAGTCGTATTACATTTGCGTTATCATCGACTTATATGCACGAAAAGTTATTGCTTATAAAGCAGGCAAGAAAAATAGTACGCAACTTATAAAAACAACTTTTAAGCAAGCCTATGAAAATCGGCAACCGTCATCCTCTTTGATTTTTCATACTGATCGAGGCGCAAACTATTGTTCCAAGACCTTAAATGATTATATAAAAATGTTGGGTATTACTCGCTCATTCTCCCGTCCATATGTGCCATACGACAATTCTGTTATCGAATCTTTCTTCGCTTCCTTAAAAAGAGAAGAATTATATAGAAAGAAATATCGTACAGAGGGCGAATTGCTCCAAGCTATTGATGATTATATGGAATTTTACAACATGCGCCGTCCTCACGCTAAGATCCAATACAAGACGCCCGAACAAAAAGAACGTGAATATTCAGCAATGTTCGGAAATCTTGATAATGAGCAATCGGACTATGGGGGTTCGGAAATAAGCTTTTGATTTGAACTGTATGCCGATTTTGAGTTTTTCTGTTTTGTAGTCCGATATAAAAATTAAAAAAGCGACTTCTAAAAGCCGCTTAAATAAAGGGGAAAATAAGAAAACACCATTGTCATTCGAACTTTGAGGGTTCGGATTTCAATGGTGTCTTCATATGGCAGGGGCGGAAGGACTCGAACCCACGACCCATGGTTTTGGAGACCAGTACTCTACCAACTGAGCTACACCCCTTTAAAACATTGGTATTATACTAAATTTTCGAGCATTTGTCAAGATGTTTTCGCAAAATAATCGGAATAATCGTAATAATTATCAGCAAAGCAACATTTTTTGTTTTTTGTATTGACTTTTTGTCCGGATAGTGATATAATCAATTGAACGTTTGAACAATTGTTCAATCGTTCAAACGTTTGCCTTAAAGTATTATCGCACAAATATGCCGCTTATATAGGAGGGAAAATGATAAAGGAAAAAGAAGATGTCGCAACCTGTGATTGCCTTGAGGTACACCCGGAGGTAATAAAACGCAAAAAGGCGGGTATGCCCGACGAAACAAGCGTACACGATCTTGCAGACTTTTTTAAGATATTCGGAGATTCAACGAGAATGAAGATACTCTTCGCTCTCGACGGTGAGCCTATGTGCGTTTGCGATCTCGCAGAATTACTCGGAATGTCCAGCTCAGCCGTTTCGCATCAGCTCAAGATAATGAAGCAGAGCGCGTTGATATCCTATCGAAGATCAGGAAAAAACGTGTATTACACGCTTGCCGATGACCACGTACACGATATAATCGTCAGGGCACTCGAGCATATTAACGAAAATTGAAAAGTAAATATTAATTGATTATTTCTGAATCACGTTATAATTAAGTCGTAGAAACGACGGAAAGGATAAGTATGAAAACGAAATACACAATAACAGGTCTTGACTGCCCTAATTGCGCGGCGAAGCTTGCGTCTATGATAGAAAAGGACGAGAGAATAGAATCGGCGAAGATCAATTTTCTGACGGAAAAGCTCACCGTTGAATCAAGCCTTAGCTCGGAGGAGCTTTATGAGAAGGTCACTAAGATCGGAAAAAGCTTCTCAAAATCAATTAAGATAAAATGAAAAAGGTAATTTCTTTTGTAATTAGTGAGCTGGGGCGAATTATAGTTGGCTTGGTTCTGTTCTCCATGGCTCTTGCGGTCGAATATTACGACCGTGATACGTCATTCTCGTTGCGTGCGCTGATTCTTTACGTCGTTGCCCTTTGCGTTGCGGGCGCGCCCGTTTTTATAGATGCCGTTCGCGGTATATTCCGCCGCGACCTGCTTGATGAGAAATTTCTGATGTCTATAGCAGCGATCGGAGCTATGATCGTGGGAGAGTGGCGAGAGGGCGTTGCCGTAATGATCTTTTTCCTTGTCGGGGAATATTTTGAGCACAAGGCAGTCTCCCGTGCGCGTAAATCAATAAATTCTCTTATGGATATCCGACCGGATGAGGCATCCGTGCTGATCGACGGTGTTGAAACAGTGATGGATGCGGATGACGTTGCGGTCGGTTCAAGGATAGTGATAAGAGCGGGAGAGCGTGTGCCGATAGATTCCGTCGTCACCGACGGATCGGCTGACGTAGATACGTCTGCTCTGACAGGGGAATCTATGCCCTTTGCCGTTTTACCAGGTTCCTCGCTGGATAGCGGAGCGGTTGTTATGAACGGAGTTCTTACAGCGAGGACGGTCAGAAGTGCCGATTCCTCTGCCGCGGCACGTATACTCGACCTTGTGGAAAATGCAAACGAGCGGAAATCAAAAACCGAAAGCTTTATAACAAAGTTCTCTCATTATTACACTCCCTGCGTAGTTGCTCTCGCGTTGCTTTTGGCATTTATACCGCCGATATTTGACTGGATGACTATAAATGACTCTGTATACAGAGCGCTCACGTTTTTGGTCGTTTCATGTCCGTGCGCTCTTGTAATATCGATACCGATGGCTTTCTTTGGCGGAATCGGCGGCGCTGCCTCAAGGGGAATTTTGTTCAAGGGCGGAAGCACCTTTTCGGCGCTTGCGTGTGCCGACAGCTTCGCCTTTGATAAGACCGGTACTCTTACCGGCGGCAGCTTTGAGATAAAGGGTGTATATCCGATTGCTATAGATGAAGATAGACTGTTATATTACGCCGCGAGTGCGGAGAGCGCGTCGAATCACCCGATCGCGCAGTGTATAAGCCGCTCATGTAAGCGGGTGAGCAAGCCTGAGAGGGCAACCGAAATTGCAGGTAAGGGTATTTCCGCCGTGATAGACGGCTCAGCCGTGCTGGTCGGAAATGTCGCGCTGTGCGCCGATCACGGAGTGAATGTAGGTAGCTCACATTTTCCTATCGGCACAGTATTCGTGTGCATAGACGGTAAACTGTGCGGTTATATCGTGATATCCGATAGGGTAAGAGACGAGGCGAGAGGGACTGTTGCTGAGCTTCGTAAGCTTGGTGCAAGGCGCATAGTTATGCTGTCCGGCGACAAGTCGGAGCGCGCTGAGGAAATCGGATGCGCTCTTAATATGGATGAGATTTACTCCGAACTTCTGCCCGATGATAAATACCGAAAACTTGAAAATATCATCCAAAGCTCCCACAGCACGGTATACGTAGGAGACGGTATAAACGACGCTCCGTCCATCGCCCTTGCGGATGTTGGCATAGCTATGGGAGGCATAGGTCAGGACTCCGCAATTGAGGCGGCTGACGTAGTTATAATGTCTGATGATCTTAGCAGGCTCCCGCTTGCTGTCAGAGTCGCGCGTAGGACCTTGCGTATATCAAGGGAAAACATCGTTCTTGCCCTAGGTGTAAAGGCGGCGGTGCTCTTGTTGGGAGCTGTCGGTCTTGCAAATATGTGGCTTGCCGTTTTTGCGGACGTCGGTGTAGCTGCGCTCGCAATCCTCAACTCTATGCGAACCTTGAGGATCGGGAGAAGATAATGAAAGAATATTATATGTTCAACAAGCCGCGCGGACCTATAACCGCCCGCAGAGATGCAAGGCACGCAACGGTTATGGACTATTTCCCCGAGGAAAAAAGAGACGAGCTTTTTCCCGTAGGACGGCTCGATAAGGATACGGAGGGACTCTTGCTTGTCACGAATGACGGCACTCTCGCTTTTGAACTTATGCAACCCGACCGCGCAGTACCCAAGAAGTATTTTTTCTGGGCGCAGGGTGTGCTTACCG
This sequence comes from Eubacteriales bacterium, assembly GCA_045652665.1. Lineage (GTDB taxonomy): Bacteria > Bacillota > Clostridia > Oscillospirales > CAG-272 > UBA1740. Next base: position 49,860 of record JAZRUS010000054.1, read on the forward strand.
ATGAAAAAATATCCGAAATTGAATCCGGCGTGCGTATATATTCGGATAGGGCGGAAACCGCCCCCTCGCGTATCGAGGTGCTGGGGGTGTCTACGATGAGGGGCGTAAAGCATCTGTTGATCGGTGAGGACGTGCGAGTGTCTAATCGCCGCGGCGATCAGCCCGTAGTCAGCGGATATATAACTATAACCGAAGGTAAGAAGCATCAGGTCAAGCGCATGCTCCGCTATGCCGGATGCCGCGTCGTTTATCTGAAAAGGGTAAGCATAGGTGAACTGAATCTTGACGAGTCGCTATCCCCCGGAGAATATCGAAGCCTCTCCGAGCAGGAGCTCATCCTTCTTACCGCCGCCACGGGCGTGTGACAATGAAAAGTATAAAAACAGCAGAGGATCCTTAAGACGACCTCTGCTGTTTTTTTGATAAGCGACTTAATAACGTTCTTTCATTTTCCTCTCAATTTCGCGGTTTGCGTCCTTGCGCGCAATATCGTCGCGTTTGTCGTACAGTTTCTTTCCGCGGCACAGACCTAACGCCATTTTCACGTGCGAGCCTTTAAAATACAGTGAGAGGGGAACGAGAGTATATCCGTCCCTTGCAACAAGACCCGCAAGCTTCATGATCTCGCGCTTATGCATAAGCAACTTGCGCGGTCTTAGGGGATCTTTATTGAATATGTTTCCTTGCTCGTACGGGCTTATATGTATTCCAAGGGCAAAAAGCTCGCCCTTGTCTATTTCGCAATATGAATCCTTAAGATTGACGGTGCCTGCGCGCAGGGACTTTACCTCGGTGCCGAAAAGCTCGATGCCCGCCTCATAGGTTTCCTCTATAAAGTAGTCGTGCCGTGCCTTTCTGTTATCCGTTATGATCTTTCCGTCTGTTTTTTTCTCGCTCATAGTTTCTCCGAATTGGTATTATTTCAACTATATTTTACCATAAGCATCACCTAAAATCAACACCTACTTTGTAAATTCGCTTATGATTTCCAGCAGCTTGAATTTTACGTTATATTTTTTCGTTATCAAAAATTCCTCCTCGGGTGTGTAGCTCTCCGCGGAAAGCGCGGCGTCAAGGCAAAGCGGCGGAAACATTACGCACCACCAATTCTTTCCGACACCGTCGCCTATGATGACCCGAAGTGAGGTATAGTATCCGCAGGGGAGTGTAAAATTCTCGTATTCTCTTGTGTCGTACCATTCCTCGCTCAGCGTTACCGTTACGTCGTGCGTTACCCCCATTGACGATAGCTTTGCTAATGAAAACTCTCTTATATCATTGAGCTGCCCCTCAAGCTGTGTTTTGGCATCCTCGGTGCTCTCAAATACGGACAGCTCCTTACCGAACTCATCAAGTATGGCGTCGCGAAGCATGAGCTTCGTTTTTTGATCCTCCTCACTGTCGGAATTGGCGAGAATATGTAGGCGAACCGTATCCTCGTAAATTGCCCCCTCCGCCTCCGTGGGGAGCGTCGCTATCAGTAGCACGGCGGCAAGTATCATTGTTATTCCCGTTATAAAGCTTTTCATGGTTTCTCCTTTTTTGCTGAGATTATTCACCGTCCGAAAGCTATTTATTCATTTTTTAAAAAAATTGTATAGGCTATGGACTTTTCGGAGCGAATGTGATAGAATCATTATGTAAATAAAAAGGAGTATAGCAATGAAGGAATATATCGCAAAAAGAGTTGATTCGAAAATGTGCATTAACGATCCCCGCTGGAAGAGTGCCGAGACCGCCGAGCTTGAGTGCGCGTGGGTGGAGCTCTATCCCCCTCACTACAAGACTACGGCAAAGCTCGTTCATTCCAATGAGGGAATTACAGTGCGCCTTTCGACAAACGAGTGGCCGCTTACCGTAACGGCAATGAATTTCAATGACGTCATCTTCGAGGACAGCTGTATGGAGTTCTTCTTCGTTCCCAATACGTACGAGGATGCCTATTTAAATATTGAGGTCAATCCCGCGGCGATCGCGCGCGTCGGTAAGGGACCCGGACGCCCGGACAGAGAGCTGCTTAATTTCAAGGGAAAAATAGAGATCGAGACCTCGGTTATCGGCGAAGAGGGCTGGTCTGTTATGGCGTTTGTGCCGTACAGCTTCCTTCTTGAGCATTATACAAGCTGCGATAAGGAGATGCGCGCGAACTTCTACAAGTGCGGCAGTAAAACGGTTATAAGACATTACGCTGCCTGGAATAAGGTAGAGACACCGACCCCCGACTATCACCGTCCGGAGTATTTCGGCAGAATTATTCTTTCCGATGAATGCATCGAACGTTAATTGATCTATAATCAAAGGGTGCCGTCGCATTTAAGCCGAACAAAAAAGCAAACGAGATAGATACTGCGACAAACACGCAATTCTATCTCGTTTTTCTGTCACCTTGAAAGTAAGAGTAAGGCCTCTTTATATTTCTTTTCGCGTTCTAAAGCTCTTTCATCCACAACGTCAAGGCGAGAGGTATCGCTGTTGTGCGTAAGATCAGCGATCTTTACCTTCTTTGCTATGGGATTTGCGGATATTTTCTCAACGTATTCCATATACGGCACCGACGGGTCGTGAGTGAGAAGGCTGAGCACTTCTATTACCTGCTTCGGGAATCCCGTATTTTCAAGGTTGGCGAGGGTCGTATCGGTATCCTCTACAACGTCGTGCAGGAGGGCGCATACCACCGATATCTCGTCGTCCATTTGCTCGGCGAGGTGGAATGGGTGGAATACGTAGGGAAGTCCTGTTTTGTCTACCTGATCCTTATGCGCGTCAAAACATATTCTTAGCGCCTTCTTCGTCAGATCTGTGTAAATGAAATTTTTTAATCCTGAGTTCATATGAGCCTCCTGTACCGTGCTGCTTTACATAGCACCTTGTGATTATAGTATAATGTCTTTCAATAAGTTTGTCAAGAAAAGAAGGTATAATGAGTATAGAAAAAATATTAACTTACGGAATATATGTTTGTTTTCCGTCGGTGAAATCATATAATTTTCAAAAAAGTATTGAAAAAAATAATTTTATGTTATATAATAATAATGCCAAGACGAAAGAACATGCGAATGAAAACGTATAAAGAGAGGCCGTGGTAGGTGCGAACGGTCTGCGGTTCATCGCCTTCCGCTTTCCGAGCATTCGGCGAAGAGCCGAGGGCGGTGCCCTTATAACCGTATGAGTGAGGATCGCGAGTGATCCTAATTTGGGTGGCAACACGGAGTTATTCGTCCCATAGCGGCGGATACTCTTTTTTTATTTTAAATAAAATTTAAGGAGAAATAAAATGCTCGACATCAGATTTTTACGTGAAAACCCCGACGTAGTAAAGGAAAACATTAAAAAGAAGTTTCAGGACTCCAAGCTTCCCCTCGTAGACGAGGTCATCGCTCTTGACGAGGAGCTTCGTCAGAACAAGAAGCGCGCAGACGATCTCAGAGCCAACAGAAATAAGATATCAAAGTCTATCGGTGCTCTTATGGGGCAGAAGAAGTTTGAAGAGGCTGAGGCGGCAAAGAAGCTGGTATCCGAGCAGGCGGCGGAGCTTGCGGCATGCGAGGCTCTTGAGGCAGAGCTCTCCGAGAAGGTAAACAAGATAATGATGATCATCCCCAATATAATCGATCCCACGGTTCCGATCGGTAAGGACGATTCCGAAAACGTTGAGGTTGAGAGATTTGGCGATCCTATAGTTCCCGCGTTTGATATTCCGTATCACGCAGAGATAATGGAGAGCTTTGACGGCATCGACCTTGACAGCGCGCGCCGCGTAGCAGGTAACGGCTTCTACTATCTTATGGGGGATATCGCGCGCCTTCATTCCGCGGTTATCTCCTATGCCCGCGACTTTATGATCGATCGCGGCTTCACTTATTGTATTCCTCCGTATATGATTCGCTCGAACGTAGTTACCGGTGTTATGTCCTTTGCGGAAATGGATGCAATGATGTATAAGATCGAGGGCGAGGATCTTTATCTTATCGGAACGAGTGAGCACTCAATGATCGGTAAATTTATCGATCAGATACTTCCCGAGGCATCCCTTCCGTATACCCTCACGTCATACTCTCCCTGCTTCCGTAAGGAAAAGGGAGCTCACGGTATAGAGGAGCGCGGAGTATACCGTATCCATCAGTTTGAAAAACAGGAAATGATAGTTGTTTGTAAGCCGGAGGATTCAAAGGCTTGGTTTGATAAGCTCTGGAAGAATACCGTTGATATGTTCCGCACCCTCGATATCCCCGTAAGAACGCTTGAGTGCTGCTCCGGAGACCTTGCAGACCTTAAGGTTAAATCCATTGACGTTGAGGCGTGGTCACCCCGTCAGAAGAAGTATTTTGAGGTCGGCTCTTGCTCAAATCTCGGTGATGCACAGGCAAGACGCCTTAAGATTCGTGTAAAGGGTGAGGACGGCAAGACCTATCTTGCACACACGCTCAACAACACCGTGGTCGCACCTCCGAGAATGCTTATCGCATTCCTTGAAAACAACCTGAATGAGGACGGCTCGGTTAACATTCCCGTAGCCCTTCGTCCTTATATGGGCGGCAAGGAAGTAATACTTCCTCGTGCGTGATGTATGCCTTGATGATCGCCGGACCGAGCGCAGTGGGGAAGACTACTGTTGCAAGTGAGCTGCTTCGCCTCCGTCCCGACGTCTTTTCTCTTGCTCGGTCTGCAACGACGCGCGCACCGCGCGGTGACGGACACGATGATGAATATATATATCTTACGGTAGGGGAATTTTTGCGCCGCTGCGAAGCGGGCGAGATGCTTGAATACACCGAGTTTGGCGGAAATTACTACGGCACACCTCTATCCGAGATAAATGCGATCCGCTCCGGCGGCAGAATCCCTTTGCTCATCCTTGATATAAACGGCATCTCCGCGATCAAATCATCCGAGAACGGCAGCGACTGCTACGCCGTGTATCTTACGGAGGATATAGAGGTGCTTGACAAACGTCTATATGAGAGGGCAGAGGCGGACGGACTTACGGAAAAGGCGCTCGCCACCTACGAGCGGCGCCGTATGCAAAACAGGCGTGATCTCGCTGATATAGGCAAAAAAACGGACATTTTTGACAGAGTCGCGGTGAACCGCGACGTTGGTGAATGCGCCCGTCTGATTCTCAGTGCTCTTAATGTATAAAAGAACATAATAAAAGCAAGGACGAAGATCAATGTCTTCTTTGGCATAGATCTGCGCCCTTGCTTTTCTATTTGATTAATATTACTGTGAGTATTTCATTTTTATCTCTTCCTTAAGGGTGGAGAGATGATAGAAGGAGAAGCCTATGTAAAGCACAGCGCACGCTGTAACTACTATGTTGAACCACGGAATTGCGGGCGCGGTCATAATAGGCATCGTAACGTCGGTTATATCGCTGAATATTATTTGAACGTCTCCGCTTAAGAAGGTATCGAGGCATTTTACCGCTCCCAGAAGTATCGCTATAGACATAAGAACGTAATTCCGTCTGATCAGCGCGGAATGATATTCCTTCTCCATTAGGGAATATCTGTCACTGTCCACGGGAACTCCGGTATGTGAGAGGGTCATACGGTTGAGAGCCTTTGTGAACGTTACCAAAAATACAGCCAAAGCAATAAATTCCAAAACTGCCGACAGCTCAACGAAAAGATAAAGTCTTACTGCCGATGGAGTATCCAATAGATCGGCGTACCCGTATTCCGACGCGAAAATTACGGTAAATACGTAGGCGGCTATAGCGAGTACGGTGTACAGAGCGCCGCTGACGTAGCCTGCCTTTGTAACTTGCGCATGACGTCTGATAAGGTGATATGCTACGAGCATAAGCACGCCGTGTATAAAATGGGGAAGGAGATTAATATTGTCCCAATCGCTCATTGATAGCTCTGGCGTAAACAGTGAGATTACGGATACAAAAGTAAGAAGCGAAAGAATTGAACGAAGCTTCGTTCTTTTTTCGTATCTTTCTTTGCCGGTCTCGTTTTGCATTGATTCAAGCGCGGAGTCGAATGATCCCTGAATATACACGTTGAAGGAGTATTTTTTCACCCTCATAAACCATACGATACCGATCAACAGACCAACAAGCTGAGAAATAACGAGTACGTACGGATAGAATTTTGATATTGATACGATGTGACCCTTGTCGGTTATTCTTGTAAGAAGGAACATATCGGGTATCGTCGATATAGCCGCCTTGCAAATAAAGAAGAAGACGGTGAGGCTCTTTACGGAATCGGCGGAAATATCAAATTTGCGTTTTTTGCTGATCTCAGTATCGTCGCCCTTGTATTTTTTCGTATCCTCCGACCTACCGTGCGGGTCTGCGTTTAACGGGAGAATCAGAGCAGATGCCGAGGTGCGCTCTCCGAGATGAAACAGAGCGAGAAATATGTTTCTTGCCGTGGGAATAAGGAACAGCAGCTCTATCACTGCAAAAGAGAAGGAAACGAGAGCGAAAATGTTGTTATCGCTCGTGTCGCGCCTGCGGACGAACAAAATAAAGAGATTGCCCAGAATTTTTGCCAGGTTGACCCAGCCGAGCTTAATAAATCCCGATCTCGCCTCCTCAAAGTAAGGTGCAGAATTCGCGGCTCTTTCAAAAAGGCGCGCGAGGATAAACCAGGCTATAAAGTCAGGCATAAGGTCTACTACGTTCAGATTTGGGTTCAGGAGTATTACAAAGCTGAATATAAGCAGAAGATAAAATCTTCTGGATGTAATTTTTTCCATACGTTATTTCTTCTTCTTTTTTGATATCTTTTTCTTGAAGCGTTCGAGCTTGTATTCGGCATATTCGCGTTGCTTTTGTGCCGTGTGCTCTCGGTGCTTATTTATAAAGGAGAATCTTGACGGCTTGTCCTCCGTCTCGTTATCCACCTCGTCGGGCATACAGATATGCATATACGCGGAATAAAGAGTAACGAGATTTACCGCAACGTATATCAAAGTCGGAGGCCAAGCGGTCTTAGGAAGACA
>JAZRUS010000055.1:0-13450 GCA_045652665.1 Eubacteriales bacterium
TTTTTCAGAGCTAAATTTGTCTTAGCTTCTTCTTACTTCTTGAGTATTTCTTTTCTTTCAAAGTGTTATTAACGAGATTCCTCTGCACTTTTCAGTGCTTAAAAGAAATTTCTTGTTGTTCAATTTTCAATGATCAAGTGCCCAGCTCTCGCGAGTGAGCCTTTATATTATATCATCAAAAAGTTTGGTTGTCAACCCCTATTTTCATATTTTTTTGAATTTTTTTTGACTTTTTCGAGATAATTCCTAGTGAGGGGGTGAAATAATGGCCGCTATATTTATCAGAACATTTATAATCTACGTTTTCCTGTCCGTTTGCATGAAACTAATGGGAAAGCGGCAGATAGGAGAGCTGGAGATGAGCGAGCTCGTGGCAACGCTCCTTATGTCCGAAATAGCCGCGATACCGGTCGCAGACCCCGACATTCCCCTTATGAATGCAATAATTCCCGGTCTTTTCATCGTTTGCCTTGAAATAATAATATCGGCTATGAAGAACAAATCCGAGAAAATGAAGAGGTTTATTGAAGGCGATCCGATATTCCTTATATATAACGGAGAGATCAGGCAGAAAGCACTTATGGATAACAGAATATCCATAAACGAGCTTTTATCTGAAATACGGATGAAAGGAATAGGAAACATACGAAGGGTAAGCTATGCGATCCTTGAGCAAAACGGACAGATATCGGTTTTTGAAAGAGATAACAAGGATTTTTCCCAACCGATCGTAATAGATTCCAGACCTAACGCGGAGGCGCTGTCTCTTATCGGCAGGGACACACAGTGGCTTGACGAAAGACTGAAAATATACGGAACAGAGCTTAACGATATATTTCTGATGACGGTAGACGAGAATGACGACATATATATAATAAGAAAGGAAGAAAACAATGAGGGCATTTAAGATTGCGGCAATAACGCTGGCAATACTCAGCGGTGCAATAATAGCAAATTCATTTTACATTCAGCATATATGCTCCGAATATGCAAAACGGGTGGATTCACTAAGGCTTGACACCCCTGAGAGAGCAGTCGAGGAAGTTGAGGCGCTGTTCGGCGAGTTCAAAAAGACCGAGCGAATAGTCAGCATATCTGTAAATCACGACGATCTTACGAATATTGAGGACTGTTTTAGTGAAATGATCGGCGCGGCAAAGGCGGGAGATCTAGAGAGCGCTGTAACGACAAAAAGCCGCCTGAAGAATTCCCTTCTCCATCTTGGGCGGCTTTCCGGTATTAATCTTGACAGTATTATTTAAATTCTGACATATCCTCACAAAATGCACGCTCACGCATTATGTAGTAATATTCCTCCGTGAGGTCGGGAGACGAGAGTATCCCGACCTCTCTACGCAACGCCTTGATCACGTTCTCCGGGTTAAGGAAGGCTGAAGCGTCTGCACTGAGCACGCAGGATATTTTTATATAATTGCCGTCAAAGACGGCGGCGGCACTTTTAATAAGAGGGCGGATATCTACTGTCACAGAATTTCCGCTCTTGCTTTTTTTCTCTATCTCAAGCCTTTCACCGAGCAGTGCGGCCTCACAGCGCGCGGCAAGCGCGCCGTCCGCACCGTTGGTTTTAATATTGACGGTATATGAGAGCCATTTGAGATCGGTAAGCTTAGTAGTTGGGTAATATGCAAGATATGCCTGCATATTTTCCGTCATATTCTCGTTCAACCTTTTAAGCGCCTCACCCGCATCCATTTTCTCGGACAGGCGGATATCGACAAACTCCGCAAGACTCTCCGTCCCTATAGAAAGAGGGGCGGCAAACACCATCTTGGGCTTCGGATTGAATCCCTCGGTATACCAAAGCGGAAGCCGAGCTCTGACAATAACCTTATGCATCGTACGTACAAGGTCGAGGTGCGATATATACTGGAGATCCCCAACCTTTTTGAATGCGACTCTCAGATTTATCGGGGTATTCACTTGCACCATGCGTTTTTACCTCCGAGCTTATTCGCACCGCATCCGTTGCAGTGCTCCTTACAGGACGGCGTGGTTATTCCCTCGTACGCCTTCTTGCGTTCCGAGAGAAGATATTGCTTTGTGACTCCGCAGTCGATTATATCCCACGGAAGCACCTCGTCAATGTCGAATCCGCGAACTGTGTAAAAATCAGGATCGACGCCGGTACGCTGAAACACGCTGAGCCATCTGTCGTAATCAAAATTCTCATCCCATGCGTCGAGCATTGCCCCCTCCTCAACGGCCAGAGCAATAGCGACTGAAAGCCTGCGGTCTCCTCTTGCGAGAACAGCCTCGATACGCGAGCCCTTTGCATCGTGATAGTTGTATTTTATCCGCTTATCGTTTATTGAATTTTTAAGATGAGCCTGCTTTTGGGCGAGAGATTCTAGGCTATCCTGCTTTTCCCACTGGAAGGGAGTAAACGGCTTTGGTATAAAGCACGCGACGCTCAGTGTAACGCCTATGCCGCGGGGGCGTTCCAGCTTCGGCATCTCAAAATATGTATCGATAACCTTCTTTCCGAGAGCGGCGATCCCCTCTATATCCTCAAGCGTTTCGGTTGGCAGTCCGTTCATAAAATAAAGCTTTACACTGCTCTTTCCGCCCTTGAATGCTATTTTTACAGCGTTTACCAGATCCTCTTCGGTAACGTTCTTGTTAATTACGTCGCGCAAACGTTGAGTTCCCGCCTCGGGAGCAAAGGTCAATCCGCCGGTTCTGACCGACGAGATCTTCTCCATCAACTCCTCAGAGAAGCTATCCAGACGAAGGGAAGGAAGCGAGAGGCTTACGCGCGCACCGTCAGTCCACGAAAGCAGACCGTCGGTCAGCTCACGCAGTCGGGAATAATCGCTTATAGAAAGAGATATCAATGATATTTCATCATATCCGGTGTTTTCGTACAGACATTTTGCCGCTTTGCACAGAGTTTCCGGTGATTTCTCCCTTATCGGACGGTAGACCATTCCTGCCTGACAAAAGCGACATCCGCGAATGCATCCGCGATATACCTCAAGCACTATTCGGTCGTGAACGGTCTCTACGTACGGCATAACCAGCTTCTCCGGATAGGAAACCTTATCCAGGTCGGCAATTATGCGCTTTTTTATTCTTTTTGGAATATCGGTGTACTTCGGAGTATACTCCCTTATAGTTCCGTCGTCATTATACGACACCTCGTAAAATGACGGAATATATACACCCTCTATCTTTGCTGCAGCGCGAAGGAATGCCGAACGCGTGTAACTGCCATCATCTCGCATCTTCATATAGAGCCTGCTGATTTCGAGGAGCATCTCCTCTCCCTCTCCGACGTTTATAATATCAAAGAAGTCTGCTATCGGCTCTGAGTTGTAAACGCACGGACCGCCCGCAATAAGAATCGGCTCCCCTTCACCTCTGTCCTTTGACATCAGGGGGATGCCTGCGAGCTTTATCATAGCTACCGCGGTAGTGTAGCACAGCTCGTATTGCAAGGAGAAGCCGACAAGATCAAAGTCTTTGACGGGGTCACCGCTCTCGACGGCAAAAAGAGGAATGGAATACTCCTCCATCTTCTGCTTCATATCCGTCCAAGGAGCATATACGCGCTCACACCAAATATCATCCTCTTTATTAAGAACGTCGTACAGTATACGAACTCCGAGATTCGACATTCCTATCTCGTAGGTATCGGGAAAGCAGAAGGCAAAACGGCATTTTACCGCCGTTTTGTCTTTTATTACACTGTTATATTCTCCGCCGATATATCTGCCGGGTTTTGTGACCGACTTCAAGACCGAGGAGATATTTCTTTTATCTGACATTTTGTTTTCCTTACGTTAATTTCCGACTTGAATTATTAGGTGATGTCCGAGCCTTTTAAACTACGCTTGCTGATCACGTGCAAGGCTCCGCACCAAACAGCCTGCCATGCCGCGAGTGCAAATGAAGGTACAAGCGACATTCCGCCGATCGCCAGCACCGCCGCAAGAACGCCCCCGACTGTCATAGATATGAACTGTGTTATAGCGAAGCGGGATTGCAATGCGGCGTACTTCTTAGAAAGAAGAATTGCGTTTATCGCGTTATTCTTATCTCCGGTTACTACCATGCCTGCGCTGACGCTCTTGTAAACCACGCTCTCACTCGACTTCACGTCGCGAAGCTTAATAACGCGGATTTTATCCGCGCCTGCGGTCAGAGCAAGTACAAGAGAACTTGTTACGTTAGGATCTCGGGTATAAACAAGAGGTACGATGCCCTCGTCCTCAAGAGTAGGAAGGAGCATAGAGAACTCCTCCGAGAAGGAATATCTTATTATGAACTTGGCGTATATCTCGCCATTTTCAGCCGCGTACATAACCTTCATAGATTCGTTCGCAGAATCGCGGCGCACAAGCTCATCGTTCGGAATTTCAACACCCTGCTCTGCCATAAATTCAAGAGTACCTGCAAGAACACGGTTGCCGTCGATATCTCCGCTCAAGCCTGAGCCGTATACGCGAACACCCTTTGCGGGAGCGCATTTTCTATCAAGGGAATCCGAAAACAGAAGGTCGAGCGGACCGCCGATATTCATAAACAGCGCGGACATCTGTCTGAGCGCCTTCGTAAGATTATCGTTATTGCCGTAAAGGATGATTCTCTGAAGAGAAACGTCCTCATCACCGAATACATCAGTATCCTCAAAGGCAATAACGTCAATCCCGGCGTAGTCCGCAAGAGTTCCCTCACCGATCACGGCGGAATTCTCCGTATCGAGGCTGACGGACGCGTGATAGAACGGCAGCTTATGAAGCATCACCGTCATTGACGGAATTGAAAGCATGAACACAAGTGTGAAGGCAGACACAGCCTTGTCCCATCCGCCGGGAATGAAGTATGCTACTGCGGCTGTCAGAAGTGAAAGTCCGAGAGATGCGCCGATGATTATGCCTATACTCTTTCCTTTCTCGGAGGAAGCGGCGCTTCTCTTAAAGAAGTCCGGAACAAATAGAGTTTTGAAAATACGTGCGATCTTTGAGCGATGCTCCTCGATTGCGCCGTCAAGAGCTGCGTTCTCCGACTCAAGCGACCTTGTATACTTTCTGTCAACGACAATTTTTTCTCCGTTTGCCGCAACCCGTTTAAAGGATACGAAATCTGCCGACTCCTTAAAATAAGAGGCTCCGACGGACGCCAGCACGCTTATTCCGAAAAGAAGTCCGAAAAGCGGATACTCTGAAGGCTGTATCACCGAAACGGCAACGGTGTAAGCTGCCAAAACTGCAAGCTCTACCGTCAAAAGCATCTCTGAGGTCAGCCGACCGCGCGCAAGGCGCTTAAATGCAAGAACCGTCTCCGGAATAGCTATCAGATAAAGCGAAAGAATAAACTGAAGATCAAGTATTGCCATTGCCCCGGGAACGTAGGAAAGATTCAATATTTCGGGTATATCAACACCGAACACGAACAGGCATTCAACCGGTAACGCCAGAATGGCAAAAAACAGTGCCGCAAAGAAGCGCACGCGTACACTCATGACGGTATCAAGAAACCTGTCCTTAAAGGAATCGCGCTGCGAAAACGCAGTATACTCCCGTGCACCTTTTTTCGCTGTCGGATACGATGCATCACCGACATCTTTGGGTGCATCCTCAAGGCTCTGACCTACTGCAAGCGTTGCCGATACGGCAGGCTCTACGGAAAGCTCCTCATCAACTGGGTCGGGGATGGAATACTCGCGATCCCCACTGTCGGAAGACTCGCTTTGCTCAACAGTCGGAACAGACAGAGAGTCTGAGACATCATTTTCCTCAATGCTTTGAACAGTTTCCGCACGCGGCGCGGGCGTAGGCGATGGCTCATTCTCACGAAACTTAAACACGGTGGATGCGCTCTCAAGGGTTTCCGGCTCCGGTTTGCCGAAGCTGACCTCGATCGCCTCGCTTTCCGCCGAGGGTATTATCTCCGCGGTTGGATCAATATCACCTGAGAACTCGGCGGTTGCCGACGTCGGCTCAGCGCTCGGAGAAGTCTTCCTCTGCTGAGCTCTTGTATCGGGGCGCGGATCGTCCAGCATCCTGTAGTTTTCGCTTGCCTCGGTGAATCGCGGCACGTATGTAGTTATAATACGCGGTGCATCCTCCGTCGGAAGCGGCGCATTATATTTTTCGTTTACTTCAAACTTGGTAGGAACGGAGAGCTCAACAGGGTGCTCATCCGCCTGATCGACCTCCTCAAAGCTAAGCTTGGGTTCGGATACCTGCGGTACGTCATCCTCATCAGTCGAAAGCTCAAAAACAAGACCTGTAGAGTCATCCCTCTCGCCAAAAACGAGCTCACCCCCGTCTCCGGTCTGCTGTGATCCATCATCCGCTAACTCACCAAGTATTTCCTTGATAAAATCGAGGTTATCCTGCACGGTATTCTCCTCCCTTCTTTAAAGATGTCTTTGTCTTGCGACCTCTGTGAGTATTACTGCGGCGGCACAGGATACGTTCATTGAATTCACCTTGCCGTACAGCGGTATAGACACCACGAAATCGCTCTTTTCCTTAACTAATCTTGAAATTCCAAAGCCCTCACTGCCCATAACGAGGGCCACTGCGCCGGAATAATCGGTCTCCCTATAGTCGGAACCGCCCATATCCGCGGCATATACCCAGAAGCCGCGCTCCTTAAGCTCGTCTACCGTTGCGGCAAGGTTGGTAACTCTTGCAACACGCATATGCTCAAGCGCGCCTGCCGAGGATTTTGCAACTACGGGAGTAAGTCCTACGGCGCGGCGCTTCGGAATTATGACGCCGTGAACGCCCGAGCATTCCGCGCTTCTTATAATTGCACCGAGATTATGCGGATCTTCAACTCCGTCAAGTATCACGACAAACGGTTTTTCCCCAAGAGAGTCGGCATACTGCAGAATTTCATCTACCGATGAGTAGTTCTGCTCCGGGACAAGAGCAATTATGCCTTGGTGAGCACCGCCCTGACACATAGAGTCAAGCTTTCCGCGCTCAACCTCGATCATCGGTATTTTGCGATCTGCTGCGCGCGCAATAAGAAGCTTTATAGATCCCTCACGGTTTCCCCTTTGAATATATATCTTATCAACGTCTCTCTCAGATGCAAGAAGCTCCTTTACTGCGTTCCTGCCGATAATGAGCGAATCGCTCCGTTCTCTTCTTTCCATTGATGATTCCCTTTCGCTCTGATGCGATACTCCGAGCGCGATTTTCGCGCTTCCGGATTGATTTTAAATATATTATAACATATCTTAACATATATTGACAAGTATTTTTTTAAATAAAAAGAAAAAGCCCGCACTCGGCGGGATTTTTCTTCGCGAAATTCTATACTTAGGTTATATATCCGTTAAGCTGAATTTTACGCCTGCTCGGCTCTCTTTGCCGCGAAGCACTCGCTGCAATAAACCGCTTTGCCTTCGGTAGGCTTGAAGGGCACCTGGCACTCCTTGCCGCACTCTGAGCAAACAGCTGCGAACATTTCTCTCGCACCTCTCTGCGCATTCTTCTTTGCGGCGCGGCACTCCTTACATCTGGAGGGTTCGTTCTCGAATCCTCTCGATGCATAGAACTCCTGCTCACCTGCTGTGAACACGAATTCGTTGCCACAATCTTTGCACTTCAGTGTCTTGTCCTCGTACATGGTTCCTCTTTCCTCACTTGATAGGTATAAAATATTTGCCCTTGGTCGGATTTAAACCAACGCCTTTGTAAACAACGCTCTCCCTTAAGCTACCTGGGCATATAAAAAACATTAAAATCCGTCAAATAATCCGTGAAGCTCGCGCAGGCGGCGGAACATGCGTCCCTTTGCGTTATCAACCGACTTGACGTCCTTTGAGAGCCGCTCCGCCATCTCGGTCGTAGAATACCCCTCGATATAAAGAACGAACACATCGTATTCATATTTTGAAAGCACACGCCTTGCAAGGCTGAGAGTTTTTTCCATCCTCTCGCGCCCCATCAGCCTCTGTTCAATATTACTCTCGGAGCTAATAAGCTCAACGTCCACCTCAGCGATTGCAGACTCTCGGTTTAGCTTGGATATGAGATCTAGTATACGACGGTATACGCAAATCCTCGAATACAGACCAAAGGTAATATCGTTAGCACGGGTGACGTCATACGTCATCACAGCGCGGTGAAGCGCTATGCATGCCTCGGCAAAAGCCTCGTCATACCTTAACGCAGAGCATACAAATCCATTGATAACCTTATTCATCATGGGAGTATAGCGAACAACCAGCTCAAAAAAAGCATCATCGTCCGCCCTTGCCATATCTACGAGCAGAACCGTATCAACGTCTTTGTAAGAATTCATACAAACATCACTTTCACATAAAATCATTATATATCTTCGTTAACAATTTGTCAAGGGTTTTGTCAAAAAAAGGTTTCATTTTTTCAAATTTTCGTACAATTTTCCCGTTTTTATTAACGCATTTTTTGTCATATTTAACAATATTTTACCCCATAGAAATAAATTCCAGCCTACCCGTTGCTGAAAACAGCATGCCTCGGTAAACCGCATCCGGCTTTAGCTCAAAATTATTTTTGATACGCTCTGCCTCGGAAAGAGAGTTAACGGTAAGCGATGCAGACATAAGCTCACCAACCGAATCGGACGCACGCATAGTAACTCTGTATCTGCCGCCCTCCACCTGCTCTATAGAGGCGCTTATCTCGCCGCCGGTCTTGGAAAGTGACGTGTATTTCGCCGCGTATCTGAGGCTTCTTTCTCTGAACTCCTTATCAAGGCTGTCGTAAAGCTGCGTTGCGATCATCCTGCCCGAATCCGAGATCATATAATAGACCTCACCGTTATAATCGTCGGAATATAGGTGCCCATCATCGGAAAGCTGCATAAGGCACTCATCGTAGTCTATTATCAGCTCCTCGGTATTTTCCGATACCATTCCAATGACCGAAGTGCGGTCGATGGGATAACTTATATTATTAAGGAGAAAAAGAATAAAGACTTTGATATCGGTCATGGTGCGAAGTTTAAAGTTTCTTTGCTTTCTCATTTTTCCATCCTAAAAGTAATGTGAATTAAATTAAGGAGAGCCGAGATAAATCGGCTCTCCTCGGCATTATTCTTCATTGAAGTACTGCTGATAGTTCTTCTGCTCAGTTTTCGTAAGATTGAAGTTTCCAAGACCGTCAAGCTCAATGGAGGAGAGCTCGTCGCTTATAAACGCGAAGGTCCGGTTGAAGAGAACGGGAGCTACGGGGCAATCCTCAAGAAGGATGCGCTCAGCGTTCTGAAGCGCATCAGCTCTTTCTTCTTCGGTCTTTGCGTAGAACGACGCATTGATGTACTGATCGTACTCACTGTCGGTCCATCCGCTGATATTCTTACGGAACTCACCGGTTTTGAAGTTTGTGCCGTTTCCGTTCATATGAGAGGTGAAGGCGCAGAGAGCTACAAATGCGTCGGTAGAATACATTTGCCAATCAACTGCGATAACGTCAAAGTTCGCTTCACCGTAGGAAGCATCCTTTACTGCTGCCTGAATTGCGGAGTCGTATATGATCTTCTCTTCTTGAAGAGTGGTGTCTACTATGGGGTTAAAGATGTAATCAACCTTCTCAACGGTAACCTTAAAGCCAAGCTCACCCCAGGATTCCTTTGCAAGCTCTGCAATTGCAAGACTTTCTTCATCGTTATTTACGGTAAGGGTTATCTTCTTCTCGGCCGACGTAAGTCCTGCACCGCTTATAAGGGACTTAGCAGTTACAAGATCAGCTTCATAATCGGTACCGATCAATGCGGATACACCGTCGGTATATATTGACGCTGCAACCGGATCGGGAAGAAATCCGGTAGCCGCTTTACCAAACGTAACAGCCTCTGCCATTGCGGCGCGGTTAAGAGCAAGAGTGAGAGCGCGTCTTACGTCTGCGTTATCAAAAGGAGCCTTCGAGGTATTGAATACGTAAGTGTATACGGAAAGGTCATCCGTCACGGTTGCCTTATCCTTATTTGCCGCTCTGTCCTCAAGGGTAGCATCACCCATAAAGAACACGGTCTTTTCCTCTATATCACTGTAAGTGAGAAGAAGCTCTCCATCCTCGGCAATGAAAGAAACGAGAGATGCGGGGGTTACCTGCTTCGTATAGTTCTCAGCAGAAGTAGGCTGATGATATCCCATATTTCTGGTAAGCGAGAATGCATTGGTATCGCGATCGTATTCCTCAAGTCTGAACGGACCGTTGGTAACGATGGTAGAAGCATCCTTAGTCCAATACGCAGGCGAGGTGGAGACTATATCCTGACGAAGCGGGGAGGTCGCAACAGATGCAAGGTTAGCAAGCAGCTGCTCGTAATCAGCACCCTCACGGTAGGTAATGGTTATCTCGTAGGAACCGGATGATACCGCACCGAAATCGGAGTAGGATGCAAAGCCGGTCTTGATCGCTACAGCGTTCTCTACGTCGTAAAGAAGCGCCGCTGCAGGATTGGGTTTGTTGGGATCGAGCAGAACCTCGCGCCATGCGTATATAAAATCATCTGCCTTAACCCGAACTTCGTCCGACCAATAGGTCTCACGAAGGGTTATCACGATCTGACGCTTGACGATGTCGACCTCGTAATCCTCTGCAACGCCGTATTCAAGATCGCCGTCGGAATCGAGCCTAAACAGTGGCTCAAACATAAGGCTCATAACCTGCTCAGCATTATCACTTACATAATAGTCGGTAGGATCAAAGTCAAAGACCTCAGCACCGAGATAAACATTGATCTCAGCACCGGCATCTTCGGGAGTACCGCAGGATGCGAACAAAAGCATCACACCCGAGAGCAATACAGCCGCGAGAAGCAAACTTACAATTTTTTTCATCTGAATCTCCATTCCGCCGCCATCGGCAGCACAAGTTTTGCTAAAAAGCGCAAACGCACAAATATTAATTACTTCATATATTCTAGCATAAAAAAAGTTCTTTTTCAATGCAATTTTCAATGCTTTAAAAATTTTGTTTTAAATGCACAAAATCAAGAGAAATACATTGTTCATTTTGGACAAGAAAGCTTGTTTATGCATAAATTAAAGAGGCGCCGTCGATAATCAGAAAAAAAGGAGTTCAAAATGAAAAATTATTTCACAGAACGAAAAGAAAAGGATATTTCAATGTACACCGACCTTGCCCTTGAACGCAGGCGGGCGGATACCGAGACCAAAGGGGTGGAATATACAAGCAAAGAATGCAACGCGGGAATTTGGGAGTGCGTACGAATCCACTCGGACGAAGGAGAAAAAAGCATAGGACGTCCGCGCGGCAGATACAGCACGCTCTCAACCGGGCGAATGGATCTGCTCTCAGAGGAGGAAATAGGCGACGTGACCGAAGAGATCGCGCGAAAGCTGTGCGAGAGCGTTGACATTCTCTCCGTCGTGCCCGACAGAATCCTTGTCTTAGGACTTGGTAACCGAGAGCTTACACCGGATTCGATCGGACCAAAAACCGCACAAAACGTAAAGCCTACTTTGCATATTAAGGAATTTGACGAGGAAATGTTCGACGCGCTCGAATGCTCGGAAATAGCAATACTCACCCCGGGTGTAATGTCGGAAAGCGGATTGGAAAGTCAGGATATCATAAGAGGCGTGTCAAAAAAAATCCTTCCCGACCTCGTAATTGCAGTTGATTCGATAACCACAAGATCCGCCGACCGCCTTGGCTCTACGGTACAGATATCCGACACGGGAATATTCCCCGGCAGCGGAGTAGGAAATTCAAGACGCGCTATAAATGAGGACAGCGTTGGATGCCCTGTGATTTCCGTTGGAGTTCCTACCGTTATAGATTCACGTGTTTTCGCCGGAGAGGCTTGCGTGGGAGACAGAGGCGCGAGAGACGGAATGTTGGTTTGTCCGAAGGAGATCGGAGAGATAACCAATATTGCGGCAAGAATAATCGGAGATGCGATAAATCAAGCATTTGGCATCTCAGCCTACTGCTAGAAGCATGATAAAACCCGTTCTCTATAGGTTTTAATCAAATAGCCGGCGTTTTTTAAGATAAAGCCGAAAAAACAAAATCCTCGATCACGTCGAATATATGTAAGGGGGAGAGCTGGGAGCGCGTGCAGAGCGCACAAAGCTCCGAAAGCTCTCGCTTATTTTGTGTTATATCCGAGATCCTCGCTTTTTCCCGATATATTCCGTAGCTTGCAAAGTAAACCGCTATACCGTACGACGTATATTCACCCACATCCTCATTACTGCGTCTTTCGCTAAATATGCTATAAAAATACACTGTTCCACCAAAACAACTGCACGCGGCAGTGCCCTCTCTTTTTATATTTGATGCAAGATAGCATAAAAACAAAAATAAATTTATGCTGTTTTATTCCTGCTTCGTTGACTTTACGGTATCTTTGTGTTATACTATAATATATAAATTTCACACGGAAGTTTTGCTATGACAATTATATTATAGTACAAGCTTCTTGTACTTGTCAATAGAAAAGTACAAGTTTTTTGTACTTTGTCGAAAATACACAAAAAGGAGAGCCGCAAATATGTGTACTATGAGCATTATTTTAAAGCTTCTAAAGGAACAGAATAAAACTCAGATACAGCTTTGCAAGGAACTCGGAATAGGAAAGCAGACCTTTACCAATTGGAAAAGCGGTGCTTCCTCGTCGTATATTAAATATCTGCCACAGCTCGCAAGATTCTTTAACGTGTCGGTAGATTATCTCCTTGACTATACGGCTGACGGCAGCGACGAGGATATCGAGAAGTACGTGATATTCCACCGTAACGGAAAGCAGGTCAAGGTTAAATTTACACCAGATCAACGCAAGGTGTTCGACGCGCTCGTAGCATCAGCGGAAACTGACTGAGATGAGCGTGACACGAGCTTCACGTTCAGCTCAGTCATATTTTTTAATTATTCGACGACAGACGGCAAGTCGCCGAAGGAATACAGGAAGGGACAGATAAGATGAAGATAATACATACATCCGACGTGCATCTGGATTCGGCACTTACAACCCGTCTTTCCCCAACCGAGGCGAGAATGAGAAAGCGCGAGCTTACCGCAGGGTTCAGAAAAATGATTGACTGTGCAGTGGGTGTCGGCGCAGAGGTAATGATCATAGCGGGCGATCTCTTTGATAATGAGAGAGTAAGCACGAAAACGCTTGAATCTTTGATGGATGCTCTCGCAAGCGCACGGAATGTGACGTTCCTTTACCTTCCCGGAAATCACGAGCGCGGAGTTCTTCTTAATTCCGGAGTCGAGATACCGAAAAATCTCATAATATTCGGAGAAAAGATCACAAGAGTCGATATTGGGGAGATTAGCTTCTTTGGCGGATCAAATATCTGCCAAGGCATGCTTAACGGAATCATGATAGACGACAGTAGGATCAACGTTATGATTCTGCACGGAGTGTTAGACGAAAGATGCTCGGCACCCGACAGGATCGGCAGACGCGAGCTTGCCGAGCTAAGTCGGAGGCCAAGCGG
>JAZRUS010000056.1:0-29546 GCA_045652665.1 Eubacteriales bacterium
CCTTAGCCTGTGCCATGGTCGTTACCTTCTTGTCGTAGTCCTCCTCGATCTGCTTGAAGAGGAAAGCTTCGAATTTGCCGTTATATTGACTGTAATTCGAAATCTTATCGGTAGTATTATAGGTACCGGTATAGAACTCACTCTCGTATGCTTCGTAAAGCTGAGTATACGCATCCTTAACAGCCTTCTCGGGGAGAGTTCCGCTCATTGTAATGTTGGATGTAAGGAAGTGATAGATCTCTTTTGCAAGATTATTCTTTATTTCCTCATTGTAAGAGGTCTGGAGATAATTGTAGTTGAGGATCTTATAGTTCTTATAGAGCTTGGTTTCAAGGCTTTCGGTCTCGCCCTCTCCGACGATTGCGAGGAGCTTATTGATATTGTCGGTTCTGTCGGTCTCGACCTTAGTCTTTTCTTCCTCTGCCTTTTTGCGGTTTGCCTCAGCGGTTTCCTTTGCTGTCTTTGCCTTTGCAAGTGCCGCCTCAAGCTCTGCTACCTTATCTGCATCGGGCGACTCCTTCTCCTTTTCGGCCGAAAGATTATCCTCTGCCTCATTATATGCGGTTGCCGCATCGCTTGCCGCCTCAATAGCATTATCAACTGCTTCCTCGGCGGTCTCTATATCCTCGTAATAAGCTACGATCTTGGAAACCATATCAGCAATGCTGAGTCCGTCAGACGTCTTATACTTTACCGCATTCTCGGTGATAGCGGCTCTTTCCTCCTCGGTAGCGTCGTCGCTGAGCGCCGCATACTCATTTACAAAGAGTATCTCAAAGATGCTGTCGGCGGTAAGATCCTTTCCGAACACCTTATCTATAAGGAGCGCCGCGGTATACTCGGGTGTTTCCTTGTAGTATACGGGGTATACGTAATAAGTAAGAGTCTTTCCGTTGAGAACACGCTCGGTACCGGTTGTATCCTTTACCTTCGTCTGCTTTTCCTCATCGGTCTCCTCCTCGTAGGTCATATCCTCGAAGTTTTCGATAGGATTGCCGTCGCCCGCAACCCAGTTTACCTGAATATTGGAGTAAACCACGCTGTTCTCACCCTCGGTGAGCGTGAGGTTATCAAGAATACTTGTGATCTTCTTACCGCTAATGTGAGAAGCGAGTGTCGCAGCGCTGGTTCCCTCAGCTGCGGGAGCGCCGACTATGATCATCTCGTTCTTTACGTTCGTTGCCGTCTCGCTTCCAACCTTCTTGGTGTAAGAAACGTAAGCCTTGTTTCCCTCAGCAGTTATTCCGTTGGTAATTCTGGAGGTTATGAAGTTCACCTGAATAGAGGAATAGGTGTAGGTCTTATCCCCTTCGACAAGCTCGATCTGCTCAAGCTTCGATGCGATAGATTTTCCGCAAAGATAGGAAGCAAGCGTGGTTGCCTTCTCTCCGCTTGCGGGAGCCGCGTCGATAACGATCTTCTCGTTGGTGTAGGTTACAGGCTCGTCGCTTGAGCCGTTGAGCGTCTTAGTGTAAGTCACGTACGCAACGTCGCCCTCAACGGTGGTACCGCTGGTAACGCTTGCGTAAACTCCATTGTCAAAGTCATATGCCGAAAGTATGTCGGCAAGTTTCTGACTGAAGGTGTCGTCTCCGTAGTTTTTGTCAGCCTGAAGCTGAATGCTGGAGGGAGAGGAGGACTTAAGCTTATCGGTGTAGAGCACCGCGACAGTTCCGTCAAAATCTGCGGTTGCATAGTAAGCGTAGTATACAACGTCGCGTCCGGAGGGAACGCCTGTCTTCTTCTGCTCTGCGTCGGCAGAGGTTTTTTCTGCGATAGCAGCATAAATGTTCTCAAGCACCATTTCTTCTCTAACGCCGTCATCGAAGTTAAACTCACCGTCTTCTATCTTAATGAGCTTTAAAGCCGCCTCAAACGCTGCCTTCTGCGTGTCCGAGAAGCTTGCGTAGTTGCTCATCTTGTCATCCGCCATGCTATATCCACAGCCAACGAGTGAAAGAGCAAGCATAACAACTACGAGAATTGAACAAATAATTCTTTTCATTTTGTCTATCCTTTATATAATTTTATTATCGCTTATTAATCTCATTCTACTAACGCGTACAATGAGCAAAAACAATTATAACATATAAATCCCAAAAATGCAAATGTTTTTTTAAATTTTTATATATTTTTAATATGTTTTTTTATTTTGGAAAGAAGCATACCGTAATTCGACAGTTTTTTACCCCTCATCCGGATATCCTACATCGATATCAATAACCTCTGCGTTAAGTATACCGACAAAACCGTTAACTATCTTTTTGAAAGCGAAGGTGGAGAGATAGAAGTCGTCTACCGCCTCGCTTACCGCAACACCCGACGCAGTCTGCTGATGAATGCTCACGCGGATGCGCCTGTCATCAATCCTATAGAACCTATAAACATAGGTATACGGCGATGCATTTGCCGTTTCGACGAGTTTAAGGCTCATGCTCATAACGAGATCCTCCTCTGAGGGGGCAACCGCCCTCTCCTGCTCGGAGAGTATATCAACGTAAGATATGAAGTAGAGCATTCTCATCGCATCCTTAAAGCAGGATGCGCCGAGAGAATCGGGCAATGCCGATTTATGAGTTTCACTAGATGCGTCGCTCATATACTCGTAAAGACTCTTTAGACTTGTTCCACCGTTGTATACGTGATCGGCGTACTGCGAGGAGGAAACAAACTCCGTAAACTTGTTCGGAGTACATTCTCCGGCGGCAGTAACGTAAACACCGAGAGCACCCTTTTCAACCTTGGGCTGTGTAAGCTCAAATAGATAGCTGCCTTTAAGATCGGACATATGGAACTCTATTCCGAACTTGCTGATGTCGGATATATCCATAAGAATTATATTTCTTCTTGCCCAGAAGCTCTCAAAATCATATTTAAGAAAGACAAAGTCCTCAGCAGGCACCCGTGTTACGATATCGTAAAGATCCGAGCCGATGTACCTTGTGTTAGTCTCATTATCAACCTCGCTTATATAAAGATTGAAGCCGAGGGTAGATCTGAAGGAGTAATCGTCAAGCTTCTCACCGAGTGTATCATCATCCGAGCTCTCCGGCTCATACGCCTTTATGCCTCTTGGGAGCTCAAAATAAACGGTATATGCGTAAAGCCCGTATTTTTTCATAACGTCGGGAGTAAGACCGACCTCCAGAACCTCGTCGCCGGAAAGACCTGCGGCAGTCGCGCTTGAGCTCTCATCGGAAAGGCCGCCGAGTATTTTAACTGCGGTCTCGCACACTCCGGAGCTAAGTCCGTAAAGCTGCCTTTCATCCTCGAGAAGATTCTCGTAAAGTGATTCTCCGTAATAAGGATCGCGCTCTGAGCTGTTCTGGAATTTAAACGCGGTCACGAGCTCGCGGGTTACGAAGGAATCTATTTCCGAGATAACATAGGTGTTGAAATCAAAGAAATACTCGTAATACGAGGCGTGCTCGTCAAACTCCATCTCAACCTTACCGATCTTGGCTCCTATAAGAGCCTTTTTGATCTTAAGATCCTGCCCATCGGTTACCTTTGAAAGGTCAAGCCAGAAGGTTGCTTCTCCGGCTTCAACGCCGTCTATCAGCACCTTGTACCGGTAGCCGACGATAGAATTCTCATCGGCCTTTTCGGTCTCACGTCCCTCGGAATCATAAATCTCTATGATCTCGGTTATTACGTACTTACTGCTCCTTTGCACTGCGTTGCTTGCGCTGTAATCAACACCGAATGATATATTGAGCGCATCGCCGATGCGCGCGCCGCGAAGTGCCAGAACAGTAGAAGCATCAAGCTTTGCCTCCGTGAAATCGATCACGGCATGCATCGGCTGTGCAGACTGAGCCTTTCCTCCTACGGATGCGGTATAGGTAACCTTGATTGCATCGTAGGAAGTGCCTGCGCTCACTCCGATTTCGGATATCTCTCCGGAGTCGGTGATCAACGCTTCCACAGCGGTAACCGTGTAATCTATTCTTACAGTTTCATCGTCTGCAAAGTCTATAAGCTTCTCGGGATTATAAAGCGTGAGAACTATGTCTTCAGACTGCTTACCAATAGTTTTTCCTGTAAGAGCCTTAAGCATTCTTTCGTAATTTCTGCTCTCGTAATTCGGCAAAAATCCGCTCTTGCCTCTAAGCTCACTAAGTGCCTCGGCATAATCGCTGAGATTTATCTCTATAAGCTTCTTACCGGTGCTGTCGTATCCGTCTCCTTCCGAATTTTCGGAGATTACCGAAAAAACAGTATCGGTATAAGCAATTACCTTAGAATCCTCTGTTACAACAGTGGAACGGCACTCGTCACGGTCGGGGCATACGCAGGTTTGCGCATCACACTCACCGCGGCATACGCAGCTGTACTTATCGCACTCGCAGCCTCCGTCATGAAGCGTTCCTACCCATTGATAATATCCGGTGGTAAGGAAGGGTCCGAAGCCGTTGTCCTCCGCAAGTCCGTCTGACACGAGCAAGGGCCTTAAAAATTCGCTGATATAGGATTCGGCATAGCCGAAATAGTTGTTAAGCGATGAATATACGTAGGGGCGCTCCTCGCCGTTATCGGTTACTGTGAAGTAGTAACCCGTACCCGTGACGCTTCTCTCACCGATTTTAATAATTCTGTTGACCGTATCACCGGCGTCGCTCTTATAGGTAACGGCAATCGTTTTTGCCTTGCCGTCCTCTAAGCCGAACTCGGCGAGCTGCGCTGCTCGCTTTTCCGGATCGCTGTCCATAGCC
This sequence comes from Eubacteriales bacterium, assembly GCA_045652665.1. Classification (GTDB taxonomy): domain Bacteria; phylum Bacillota; class Clostridia; order Oscillospirales; family CAG-272; genus UBA1740. Next base: position 4,716 of record JAZRUS010000056.1, read on the forward strand.
ACTCTCTGATCAAAGTACGGCATCTGAATAGACGAGCAGAGATAATCAACAAGACTGTACCGTCCTATGCCATCCCCCGTTTCTACAGCAAACAGATCGGTATAATCAAAAGACGGATCCTCTATACATATCTCTGGATAATACGGAAGCCTCTCTCCGCTCGAATTAACGTAGAACAGCGTGTGATAGCTTTCACCCGGCATCAGGAGCAGCCCAAATTCTCTCGTGGAATCTCCCGTGGAATTCTTTATAGCAACGAATTCGATCTGAAGCTTGGTGCTTACGCCGGGATATGCCATAGCCATACCGTTCTGCCTTGCCTCGCCTGCAATTACCTCAGGCACAACCGACGGTTGCGGCGCGGTTGAGGATGAGTTGCTCAAGAGAGATGTCATAATTATCGACGCCGCAAGAACGACGGCAAGCGATGCCGTAAGCACGAGGGCAATAATATACTTCTTTTGTATTCTTGATTTTGTTATGTGCTTCAAGATGCCCTCCTTACAGATATCTGCGTTTAAGGCAGATCACAACACCGACAATGCCCAGTGCGACAGGAATCGCAAGAACTATGCAGGTGTAGACTACCTTGGCAGCAGTGTCTATACCGTGGTTTTCCTTTATTACTATACGAGGCTTATCTACGTTATCGTCGACGTGCTTATTTGAGTAGAGGGTCTCGTCGGTTTCGCTCATAGTCATTGGAATAACGTACTTTCCGCCTCCGGATGCAGAGTTAAGGGAAAGAGCACCGAGATCCATCGATGCATATTCGTCAACGCGCGAAATGTTTTCAACGACAGCAGAGAGAATATCATAGTTTGCGTAGGATTCGTTGCCGAGCAGCTCCGCCTCAAAGAAATCGGGACTGTTTACGCAGAATACGTACGAGTAGGAATAAACGTTTTCCACGTGATTTATCTCGCTTCTGGCACAAACCGCGGCGAGATCGTACCTTCCCGGAGCACCGTCAACATAAGCGGTTATCTCTCCGGTGGTCTTGTCCTTAACGTACCTCTGCGCCGAATTTGACGTTGTAAGGAATGACGCGTAGTTTTTGGAAACGTAGCTCGTTCCGGGCTCGGCAGAGGAAACGGATTCCTTGAACGAGCACTCGACAGATCCGGCATTCGCGAACACGGTCAAGGGCGCGCTGGAAAGATCTGCGTATTCACCGTAAAGGGCATATCCGTAGCTGTCAGAATCGGTATCGTATGAAGCAATTATATTGGTTGCCGTGTTTCCCTCGTCCTCGAGTGAGGATTCCCTGTCCACGAGAATTGAGTCACTGAACTTAAAGCCCCACTCGTAAAGAAACGTCTCAAACACGGGCAGAGTGATCTCGTAATCCTTTGCCACCGCGATAGCGCCTTGGTTCATTACTAAATATCTGTCAAGCTTTTCCGTGTCGGACACATAATTGAATTCATCGAGCCTGTCGGAGTCATAGGTGAAATCCGTGCGCGGATTGTTTATTATAAGGAGCGCGCAGTCGTCGGGAACTCTGTCAACGCTTGAAAGATTTAGCGTTTTGATCTCAAGTCCGCGCTCAACAAGCAGAGAAGCAAAGGATGCCATCGATCTGCTCATTTCGCTATCCGGAGCCTGCGTATCGAAATAGGTCTCACCGTGATCGGTGACAAAATACGCCGCCGGCTTTGCGATCGCGGATACGGATTTTATGAGAGTCGCTATTCTGTATTCTCCGTTGTAATAATCGGCTTTGCTCGTGCCGCTTACCCAGAAATGATCAAGGTTGGTTATACGGTACCGATCGCCGTAAGAAACTATTATATTTTCAGAAGATATCTTAGACAGAGAGGTGGTCTTATACTTGGCAACTGCCGTCGGATTCAGATATGCGTTTACCGTTTCTACCTCGACCATATCCGGATATTTGTTACCAAGCTTCAACGCCATAAAATAGGTAAGGCGTGCCTTGGAGGATGCTACAAGATAATCGGGATCGGTGCAAAAGGTTATCTTTACCTTTTTATCCCCGCCGTTTTCCTTCATATCGGCAAACATCCCGTCGCATTCCTCTACCATGGCATCACTCAGTGAATAGAGTCCCTCCGGAGTCATATCAAAGAATATCGTATTGTAATGTCCGAAATAAGTAAGAAGCAGATTAAGTCCGAGCATAACAACTATGGAAGCAAGCGTTATGACGGTAAATATTTTCGTTCTTCTGCTCTTACCCTTGAACAGCCTTTTTTTCATCATACCGATGATTTTTCCTTTCCTGGTTTCCTTATCTGTTACGCCTTCTTACGATTATGACCGCTCCGCACGCGGCGATTGATGCGGGTATGAGCATCGCGATCACCGTATAAAGCCTTGCGGTTCCAAGCGTAAGATTTTCAAGCGTTGATGAGGAGTAGACTACCGGCTTGCAGCCGTACGGCATACCCTCTACACCGTAGAAGTCCTCAAACAGCGAGTAAACAAAGTCCTTGTTTGAATATCCTTTTGCAATAAGAGCGTCCGAAACGGCAAGATATACGCTTGGAATAACGAATATCCTTGAGGTCTGTCCGTTATCGGCCGTAACCTCCGCGCATGCCGCTATAGTATACCTACCCTCTGTCGAAACGACCTTGCCTCCCGCCTCAAGCGTAGAGGCAGCCGACGAGGTAAGTATCGGGCGCGCATTGCCCGAAAGCTCAAGCGCGGAAACCTCGCGGATTATGACGCTGCCGTCGGAATAGGACGAAACCCTATTTGATATCGTATTGGCAAGCGCATCGTCGGAATACTCTGCGACTAAAGTAAATCCATCAGCGGTTATCGCGTTACGCGAATCCCGTATCATGTTTCGTATAGGCTTTCCCGACTCGCCTTCGGTAACCGAAAATACGATTCCGTGCTTTGCAAGGAATCCCTCAAGAACGGTAAGCTTTTTTACGTACGGATCAAGTGCCACGTAAAGATTTCCGCCTCGATTTATATACGCCTCCAACCTGTCGATCTCCGTATATATATCGCTTCCCTCTCTTGCCGCCTCGAAGTCGCTCGTGGGATTGGAAATAACCAAAAGATCGGCATCGTCGGGCACGCGCTCACGGCGCAGATCTATAACGTCAACGTAATATCCGGCGCATGCAAGCAGATTCGAGAAGGCAACGTCCGCGGTCTCACCGTGGCGCTGAGTGAAGTAAGCCTTCTTGTGTTCACTTGCCGTTACCCACGCCGCCATAGATGCCATTACTTCCTCTCCGTTATAAGAGGTAACGTAAAGAGAAGAATCAAGATTGAAGAAGGTGGCAAAGCCGGCAGAGGTCACAGCGTCAGTGACAACTCTGTAATTAGAACCGGATTCAAAGATCACAGACGTCTTGTAAATGGGCGTCTCGTTTCCCTGCATATCGGTCTTATACTTCGAGAGATTTACGAGATTACCGTCCTTATCCTGTCTTGTAATGATATTTATGAAATCAAGCTCGATAAATTCGGGATACCTCTCGGCAAAATTCTTGGCAGTAATATATACCTCTGCTCCGGTCGAATGAACCTTTACCTCCTCCTCCGCCATGCAGAAGGAGATCTTCACCCTCTTTCCCTCGGCTATCGCATCGGCAAAGAGAGCGTCGGTATTCCCGGAAAGCGAATAATCGTTCTCATCGGTATATGTAAGCTGCAGGCCGAACACCTGCACTATCGTATATAAAAGAGCGTTGAATACCATAACGGTGGCTATTACAAGCGCCGTTACGACAGCGGAGGAAAATCTGTCACCGCTGACGGTCTCCCCTACTATCTTTTTAAAATTTCCCATCTTTTCTATTTCCTTTCCGAATTCGCGGTGAAGCCGTTAACCGCAACGGCGTCTGTCATAGATGCGAACCGTAAGATAGAGGAATACCGAGGATATGCTCAGATAGTAGACGAGGGAGGCGATATCAAAGTATCCGTTAGAGAATCCCTGAAAGCGAGTCAGTATGGAGATGAAGTTAAGAACGTACATCCTGAACCAATGCGACGAAGGGAACAGAGATGAAAGCAGCCCTATCAAAAGGAATACCGCTATTATTGCTATCGTTCCGATCGCTGCGGCAAGCTGATTCTCCGTAAGAGACGATACAAAAAGTCCGATGGAAACGAACACCATACCGACAAGAAGCATCGCTATAACGTTTCCGAAAAGTATAAGGAATTTCAGTGCCGCGTAGTAGTTGAGCACGAGGAAATAAAGAGAATTGAGAAGTATACAGCCCGCGAACATGCAGTATGCCGCGAAAAACTTACCCATTACCATCCCCGTTATGGAAACGGGAGAGGTAAGAAGAAGCTGCTCGGTCTTGATCTTTCTCTCCTCACTGAAGGATTTCATCGTTAAGAGCGGCAGAATTATTGCCGAAAGCAAAAGCATGTACGTGAAAAACGGGGTCACGTCAGCACTCATGGAAAACAGCGTAGTGTACGCAAAAAGCGCGCCTCCGATCGCAAGATATATAACGAGGAATACGTATCCTATAACGCTTGTGAAATAGGAGTGCATCTCTTTCTTAAAAACTGCAAGCATAAAGTCTCCGTTCTGCCGCGGTGCGGCTGAAAAATATAGTTATATTAGTTTGTCAATGTGCGCGGCGACGCACCTTTACGTCATCCGCCGCGGGCGTGCCGTTCGACATATCAACAAGCCTTATAAATATCGACTCAAGATCGGTTCCGCTCGGCATCATACCTATGATAGGCCAATTTTTCTGAGCGCAAAGGGCAAATATCGGCTTTCTGGCATCTACTCCCCTGTCGCTTTCGACAAGGTATGCGTAGGAATCCGCTTCTCTCTCTCCGGTAGATACCACCTTTTTCACCCCACGAACCTTTTCAAGCGCGGCTTCAACCTCTCTTTGAGGACCGCATATCTTTATTTTGTAATGGTATCCGTCCTCGATGGTCTTGGTCAGATCCTCGGTTCGTTCATTTGCGATTATCTTACCCTTGTTAATAATAATGACACGCTCGCATACCGCCTGCACCTCTGCAAGAATGTGCGTTGAAAGAATTACGGTGTGCTTTTTCGCCAGGGTACGTATAAGATTTCTTACCTCAAGTATCTGCTTAGGGTCAAGACCGACCGTAGGCTCGTCAAAGATGATAACCTTCGGATCTCCGACCAATGCCTGAGCAATACCCACTCTCTGCTTATATCCCTTGGAGAGGTTCTTAATAAGCCTGTCCTTCACGTCGGTTAGTTTTACCGAAGCAAGTATTTCACCGAGATGAGCATCACGGTCAAGCTCGCATCCCTTGAGCTCGTATACGAATTTAAGATACTCCGAAACCGTCATATCCGGATATATAGGCGGCTGTTCGGGAAGGAAGCCTATCATCCTTTTGGCGCCGATCGGGTCCTCGAGAATATTGATTCCGTTTATGTAGGCAGAGCCGGACGTGGTTGAAAGATAACCTGTCAGGATATTCATTGCGGTGCTTTTACCCGCTCCGTTCGGTCCGAGAAGTCCGACTATCTCTCCCTCGTTGATCTCAAAGCTGATGTCGTTAAGCGCATAATTAGATCCGTAACGTTTTACAAGATTTTCTGCTTTTATCATTTTCTTATCGGCAAGCCGACGTCCTTTCGTTTATTTGAATAAGTAAAGACACGTAATAATGTACGATTATATATTTTAACATATAATTATAAATAAAATATGAACAAATAGGCACAAAAGACGACAAATTATTGAAATATGCTGTGAATAGCCTTGACAAAATGGGCGGTTGGATGTAGAATAGTTATAAAAACCGACTTAATATTACGGAGGCAATATGAACGGAGATAAAAAAACCGTTTTTTCCGGCGTTCAACCGTCGGGGAACCTTACTATAGGAAACTATCTCGGAGCTATAAAGAATTTCTCAAAGTTCTCCGAGGAATATAAGACCTTCTACTGCGTTGTTGACCTGCACGCGATCACGGTGCGTCAGGTTCCCGCGGAGCTTCGCAGAAGAACCTACGAAACACTCGCGCTCTACATGGCGTGCGGTCTTGACGAAACGAAAAACACCCTTTTCGTCCAGTCACACGTGCCGGCGCACGCAGAGCTCGGATGGATACTTGACTGCTACACAATGTTTGGTGAGCTTTCCCGTATGACGCAGTTCAAGGACAAGAGCGCAAAGAACGCGCAAAATATAAACGCAGGTCTTTTCACCTATCCCGCGCTGATGGCGGCAGACATTCTTCTCTATCAAACCGACCTCGTACCCGTCGGAATCGATCAGAAGCAGCATCTCGAGCTTGCCCGCGACGTTGCAATGAGATTCAATCAGATATACAGCGACACCTTTACCGTTCCTGAGGGATACATCTCCGAGGGAACGATGAAGATCATGTCGCTGGCAGAGCCCACCCAGAAGATGTCCAAGTCCGACCCGAACCAGAACGCAGTAGTCTATATCCTTGACTCCAAGGACGACATTATGCGTAAATTCAAAAAAGCAGTTACCGATTCGGATGCCGAGGTAAGATATTCCGAAGAGAAGCCGGGAGTGTCCAATCTTATGACGGTATACCGCGCCTTCACAGGCAAGAGCTTCGACGATATCGAGCGTGAATTCAGCGGCAAGGGATACGGAGACTTCAAAACAGCCGTGGGCGAGGCTTGCGCTGACGGACTTGCTCCGGTCAGAGACGAATTCGCACGTCTCATTGCAGACAAATCGCATCTTGAAGCGGTTATGAAAGCAGGCGCGGACGAGGCAGCGTATTACGCTCGCAAAACAATGTCCAAGGTCAGGAGAAAGATAGGTTTTGTAAACTAATATTCACATTTGTAATTTACAATTTAATAAAAACAGTCCGTTAATTTTACACGGTATCAATGTGTGACACAAAAGGCACCTCTTCGCTGATCTTAGTCAGCTCGGAGGTGCCTTTTATTTTTATTGACTTTATCTTAGAAAAAGGTGAAGCAGCTTTTCATAGAACCTGCTTTTGTAGGGTTGATATCGCATAGGAAGATCGATCCAATTTTTCTTGTTTACGATAGATTTATAATGCGAGAACGCATCAAAGCCGTCCTTTCCGTGATATGAGCCCATTCCGCTTTCACCAACTCCGCCAAAGCCCATAGCGCTGGTCGCAAGGTGAATAATTACGTCGTTTATGCATCCGCCGCCATAAGAAAGCTCAGTGTTCACACGCCTGATATGTCTCTTTTCTCCTGTAAAAAGATAAAGAGCAAGCGGTTTATCCTTAAGTTTTAATTCATCAACGACTGCATCGAAGCTGTCAAAGCTCAGAACAGGCATGATCGGACCGAATATCTCCTCTCCCATTACCGCATCCTCATAGCTCACGTTGTCCATAACAGTGGGAGCTATCTTTAATCTGTCTGCATCCGTATCACCGCCAAAGGCAACCTTGCTTTTGTCTATCAGACCGCACAGCCTGTCAAAATGCTTTCGGTTGATGATCTTGCCGTAATTCTCGTTTTTTAACGGATCGTCGCCGTACTGACGCTTGATCTCATGGCAAACCGCTTTTACAAACTCGTCCTTAACAGATCTCTCACACAGAATATAATCCGGAGCAACGCAGGTCTGTCCGCAGTTGAGGTATTTTCCGAACACAATGCGGCGCGCCGCAAGCTTAATATTTGCGCTTGCATCCACGATGCACGGGCTTTTACCACCCAGCTCCAGTACTGCAGGTGTCAGATGCTCTGCCGTATGGCGAAGCACCTCCTTACCTACCGCCTGACTGCCGGTAAAGAATACAAAATCAAATTTCTGATCCAAGAGTGCCGCGTTCTCCGCACGTCCGCCCGTAACTACCGCCACGTATTCCGGCGAAAAGCATTCCTTTATAATTTTCTGAACAATGCTTCCCGTAGCGGGGGAATAGGCGCTCGGCTTTACTATTGCCGTGTTACCTGCGGCGATAGCGTCGGCGAGGGGTTCAACCGTCAGAAGGAACGGATAATTCCACGGACTCATAATAAGAGTATTTCCGTACGGGACCGGTTGCTTATAGCTTTGAGAATGAAACTGTGCGAGCGGAGTGCGTACCCTTTTTGATTTAGCGAATTTTCTCGTATGCTTGATGAGATAAGTTATCTCGGTCAAAACAAGACCGGATTCACACATATATCCCTCGTAATGGCTTTTGCCAAGATCTGCTGTCAGTGCATCATTTATTTCATTTTGATACCGCTTCACCGCCCCGTAAAGCCTTTTGAGCTGTTGGATGCGATACTTAACGGGAAGCGTCGCACCGCTTCTGTAATATTCACGCTGCCCGTCAAGCAGGCTTCGTATTTCCTGTTCGGTCATAGCACGCCTCCCTGGCTCACGCCTTTTCAAAGCCTACGAGCACACCGCCCTTTTCGGCATAAAAGCTGCAAAGCCCCTTAAGCTCGTGAATCTCTACCGATGCATCGGCAAAAGTCGCGAGTAACATCTGCTTTAACTGCAATGCGGCAGATTCGTTCAGGCAGTGACCGATGCTTACCTTACCCGAGCGGAATCCCTGCGCCCCAAGCTCGGACACGATAGTCTCAAGAGAACGTCTCTCTCCCCTGCATTTATGCATAGGCTCGAGAGTTCCCTCGGTGCTTGCCTTACCGACAATGCAGATACCGGCAATTCCGACGAGCTTCGCCACAAGAGGGGAAACTCTGCCGTTATTTGCAAATGTCTTAAGAGATTTCAGCATAAACAAAAGCCCCGTTTTTTCCTGATAGCTCTTTATATTATCGCATATTTGCTCATATGCGATCCCGCTATCGATGTATTCAACGAGCTTTTCTATTATAAGTGACAGCTCGGGGCCGGCGGAAAGAGAATCGATAACGAATACCCTCTTCCCTTCATTTTCCGTTTCGTATATCTTTTTTGCCGCGCAGGCGGAATTGTAGCTTCCCGAAAGTCCGCTCGTAATGGTAACGCAAAAGATATCGTCAGCATCCCCGAAGGCGGTGACCCAATCTGACGTGTTGGGACAGGATGACTTGGATTTTCCCTTATAACGGTCCAGATAATCGACCATTTCCGCAACGTCCAGAGTCTGCACGTCTACGAACTCTCTGTCTTTGGTAATTATTTTTAAAGGAGCGCACGCATAATCCGTGTGGTCCAAGCTGAACATATCGCAGGATGAATCCGCGACGATCTTAATCTTTCTCATTCAATTTACCTACCTTATAATAAAATTCTTCAAGTTCTTTTTCAGTCATACCTTTTTCCGATCGCATCAAGTCCGTCGCTTATTATGGAAAGACTGCGATAAAAGGATATCCTTTCCTCCTCGGTGAGTCCCGTGCTGATCTCGTCAAGCACAGCGGCGATCTTTTTCGCTATCCTTTTTCCCGCTTCAATTCCCTTCTCGGTCATAACAAGGGGAGTCTTATACCTTTTCGCTTCCCCTGTTTCCGAGGCAAGATATCCGTTTTTTTCAAGGAAGCTCAGTGACCGAGATACCGTAGCCTTATCCTCATCGCACCGCTCACATAGGTCGGTAGCCGTTACGGCTTTGCCTGTATACAGATAGTACAGGCAGGATACGTGCGCGCTTCTTAGACCGTGCTCCGCCATCTCCTGATTTTTGATCTTCCGAATATTGCGGCTTATCTTCGCGATCAGAACAGTAAACGTTTCAAACCTTTCCTTCATTTTCTTCTCCCAAATTGTTGAAGTTTCAACAAGCAAAAATAATTATACCATAAAAATGTTTATATGTCAACATTTTCCATTCGTCCTCAGAAGCTTCAAAATAGAAACGAAGCAATTTAGAGCAGATTTTTCAGGCTCGTTTCCCTTAAAATGCGCACAGAGGTACCCTGCCCACTCACTGCACAATACCCCTGTTTTTTGTCTTTTGCGTACAAAAAGCGGATAAAGACGCGTTCGCTTTTCCCTAAAAACAACACGGGGCTGTCTCAATTGCATTTTCGATTGAGACAGCCTCTTGTTGATTACATTTTATTTCTTTCTTGCAGCTTCGTAGCGTGCATTTGCTTCCTCTGTCTTTGCCTTTGCCTCTGCGATTCTTGCTTCGCGCGCTTCCTGCTCCTTTGCGGCTCTTTCAGAGGGGCTCATATGAGCGTCATCCCAGCTCTTTTTTGCATCAGCCTTCGCTTTTGCATACGTGTTGTGTCCTCTGTTTTCCTCAAAATTAGCCTTAGCCTCAGCCTTTGCCTGCTGGAACTCCGCCTTATCTACCTCGTGCTGCGCTTTTGCGCTCTTCTTCATATCTGCGAAGGCGTTTTTAAAAAAGTTCTTAATGCTCATACATTTTTCTCCTGTTTTATTAATTATTAGTTGGTTTATTTTCGTTGACGATCCATCACGCTTTCGATTTCCCGTCCTTCATTTTACGAAGTCATTATAACACGGTTTTGTTTTTGATTTTTTTGCAAAATGTTTGTGTTTTGTTAATCTTAATTTTTTAATTCTTGATTATTTCCTCGGATAAACGAAGTATCTCGGGGGCAAGGCAGAGCCTACCGTATACGGGACGGTATTCTCATTTGCTCGGAGGATTCCGTTTGCAATGTCGGCAATAAAGATTGAGAAAGCTTCAACCAATATATGAGATGTTTTTATCCTTATTATAGACGTTAAATGTCAAGAGAAAAGGACAGGGAAAGTGGGAAAGCTCCCTAAAATCCTCTGTCCTTTTCCTAATCGTAAGGTATGGTGTTTTTAATTTTTGAAACTGTATCTTAGAATACGTCCCCTATCCGATCCCGTCTTTTCAGCATCCTTAATATAGTCAGCTTATACTCCGCCCTTGGGTCGCGAAACAGGAGCGAGTATGCCTGCTCATAGAAATCGTAGGCTTTATTTTTATCACACTCAACGCCCATTCCGAATTCGTACATACACCCAAGCGTGTATATAGCCTTCGGGCATTTTAGGTTCGCCGACCTATTAAGGAAATAGCGAGCATCATCAAAACGCTTCATACAGATCAGGCGCATTGCCTTTGAATATGCTTTATACGAAAGCTTTTTTCGATAAGCCGCATCGAGTGCGAACAGTGCTTCCGGCGCGCCGTGTACTCCGCATTTTACGGCTCTGTTATATGTCATCCGTGCTTTATCGTAGTCCAGACGTGTGCCAAATCCGTCAGCGTAACATCTGCCAAGAGGGAGATACGCCTCGTCAAGACCCAATTCCGCAGCCTTCTTATAGAGAAGGTACGCACCGTGTCGGTTTATTTTAGTTCCGATTCCTTTTTCAAAGCATTCTGCAAGTGCGGCATATGCCCGAACGTGCCCCATTGACGCCGCAATTGCGAAATACCTAAAGGTGTCCTCCTGCGTTTTTGAAGTCGCGCCCTTAATATATGCGGCGTTACGCTCGGCAACGATCTTTTCCGACATATCCTTCCCTTTTAACGATCCAAGATTGCCTGCTTTCATATAATAGTCCGCAGCGATTGCCACGTCCTGTTCTACTCCGTCTCCCGTGTAGTAAAGATCCCCAAGCCGCTCGTGTGCGATCGCGCATTCCAGATCTGCACATTTTTTATAGTACGACACCGCAAAATCTATGTTTCTTTCAACGTATTTTCCGTCGCGATATGCGTCAGCGAGCGTAATGTATGCATCGGCATTTCCCTTAGCCGCAGCTTTTGTCAGAAGCTTCAAGCCTTTTGTAAAGTCTTGTTTACATCCTTCGCCTTTTATCAGTGCTGTCCCGACGGTCACAGTCGCATCAGTGCTTCCTCTTTCGGACAGTATCTCTGAAATCTTAAAGTAGGCGGTATCAAATCCGCATTTTTTAGCCTGAATAGCAAGCCGTCCAAGCAGACCGTCGTAGTTTTTAAGCGTTGGTGCGGGCGGCTCCTTTGCCCTTTCTCGACGGAGCTTGTATGCAAGCTTTATCGCATAGATCGGCGGTATCTTCAGCTTGTCCATATACCATTTAGCGTACTCGGGCGACCGCTCTGCTCCTATACCCTCAAAGTATCGCTTAGAAAGGGTCACGATAGAGCCGATATCATCGCATTCCGCAGCAAGCGTGTAAAAATAATGTGCATCCTCCTCATAGCCGCATAGAGAGAATTCCTCAGCCACAACGGGATAAGCGGCAGAACATCCTAACACGGCAGAAAAGATGAGCCAAAACCTTGCTGTGTCGTCATTCTCCCTGCTCACAAGCCTTGAATATCTGTATGCTGAATACGGGTCGTTCTTTGTCGCCGCTCTGTAAAAGAACTTCATAGCAGAGTTAAGATCTCTTGGGATAAGCAGTCCGCGCTCAAGGATCTCCGCATATTCTCTTTCCGCATCGGTACATCCTACGTCTGTAAGGATGATATAACTCCTGAGTGCATCTGTATAACGCTTTTCGCTCAGTGCCGTCCTCGTTTCGGATAGCGCATTATTTATCTCATCCTGCGTTGGAGCAACGACCGACGAGCAACGTGGACATATTCCCCGCTCAAACCGTTCCGAATATCCGCAGCAATTACATTTGATCATATCCGCTCTCCTTCCCTCCTGCTAATATTTTACCTCAACGTATAAAAAATGTCAACCGACATAAATATTTTTTTGCTCACGTGAAAAGATATAAAAAATCGAAAAAGGAGAGGATAAAATGTTTTTTAAGAAAACAGAGCGAAAAAAACACAGCGCATGCGTTATTCTAACAATCGGCGCACTTGCCGCCATCGGAGCAGTAAGCATAACAAGGTGCGGCAAACAGATGGTAAAAAACGTGACCTCCAAGGTTACGGGACTTTTCAAAAAGGACGAATCAATGCCCTGCTTATCTGACAGCGAACGCACAAGGCACTGATAATAACTAAATTCCTCCCCGGAATATCCAAAGGCAAACAGAAAATATATTTTTCAAAAAGCTATTGACAAATCAATATATTTTTGCTATAATAGCTTGTGCCTGCGGAAATATCTGCGGTGGAAATGCTGCTATGGCTCAGCTGGTAGAGCACATCCTTGGTAAGGATGAGGTCCCCGGTCCGAATCCGGGTAGCAGCTCCAAACAACCCCGAAGTTCGAAAGAACCTCGGGGCTTTGGCTTTTTATAGGCTTTATTGATCCGCGGGGTTGTTTGGAGCTGCTACTCGCGCGCCGTACCGTGCGCTGCCGACATCCAAGCCTCATTTCCGCACTGTCCACGGTTAGATATACCGCTCCCTTCACCCAATCGCTCCCCTGCCGTCGGCATGGACCGGTTCGCAACATTCGCCTTTGGCGAATATCCGGGTCACTCTCTATCGTCACTACTGTTAGTTATCCAAACAACCCCGAAGTTCTAAAGAACCTCGGTTCATCTCCTCTATAAACAAAAAACAGAATTTGCAATAAGTTGTGTTTTTATCACTTGAAAAACGCTAAAAAGTGTGATAAAATGAACTATATCAACAAAAAATATTGCACGCGCAGGCAAGAACTTAAACATTCGGTATTAAGGGGACGAGAAATGAATGCTTCCGGTATTTTATCAAACGTATTTGAACAGCTGACAAGCTTTGTAGGCTTCGTGTTCTTTGTCGGTTTTTTGATAGCTGTTTTGAACCGTATCTTCTATAGCCTCGCCGGCAATAAAATGTCCGTCGTCTATGCTACGGGACTTATCGGTACTCCCATCCACGAGCTGAGTCACGCAATAATGTGCATTATCTTCGGGCATAAAATAACCGAGGTCAGACTGTTCCAGATAGACAGTGACGACGGTACCTTAGGCTATGTCAAGCACTCATACAACCCCCGGAATATATACCATCTTATAGGGCAGTATTTTATAGGCGTTGCTCCGATATTCGTCGGCTCGATAGCTCTCTATCTCGCGATGAGATATTTCACGCCGGGTACGTACGGTGAGGTCACACAAATTTTTAATGAGCTGGACTCGGTAGGCGACGGCTCGTTCAACTGGTTTGCAAACTTTGGAAAAATATTCAAGCGCATTATCGGCTCTCTTTTCTCAAGCCTTGGTGACGGGATACTCAGCTGGGTGTTTATGCTGTTAAGCATGTGCATCGCACTTCATATGAATCTCAGCAAGGCGGACGTTAAGGGCGCGATAGTCGCAATCCCGTTGATAGCTATACTTCTTTTTGTCGTGAACTTCATTCTCGGTTTTATATCAAAATCCGCATATTCGGCATTTATAAGAGCTATGGACAGCGTCGGAATATTCATCGCCGTTATGCTAAGCTTATCGCTTATATTCTCGGTGCTGTGCGTTGCGGTGGCAATCGCATTCCGAGCAGTCAGCTCACTCATAAAGCGATAAAAATACAGCCGCCCCAAGGCAAATCAAGCGCAGCGGGGACGGCTGATAGAATTTCACTATGGAGATCTAGCGTGAAATAACCGATATCTGATCAAAGCAGATGTTAATCACGCCATCGAATTTGTGCGGTCGCCAAGTGGCGACAGAATGGATGATTATTATGAATAATAGCAGCAAGTACTTTAAAAATGAAGACTGTGAATATTTCCCCTGCCACAAAATCGAGGGGGAGTACTTTAACTGTATGTTTTGTTGCTGCCCGCTATATGCGCTCGGAGATAAATGCGGCGGCAATTTCGTATACATAGAGGACGGTATCAAGGATTGCTCAGCGTGCACTGTGCCTCATACCGAGGGTGGCTACGAGAAAATATCCTCAAAGCTGCGCGCGGTATCCGAGATGGCTAAGAGGAATCGCGGCAAAACCGACTAAAAAGTGCTTCTCCTGTTCTCCAGCTCCGTGAGAAAATAGGTTACCGCGAGTAGATCCGCGCATCCGCCGGGGGATAGGTTTCTCTCTATCAAATCGGCATCCATTTGCCGTATATCCTCCACCGTGGGATCACCGGATGAGAGCAATTCGCGCGCACGGTCGCGAGTGTAGAGAACCCCCTCCTTGCCACCCCTCTTATAAAGAGTGGTATCATATACGTTTGCTATCAGATGCAAGAGTGCAAGAACTCCTGCATCATTTTTATTTTTTCCCCTTGCGAGAGCCGCTCTATAAGCGGGGATCGCAATTTTTTTGACTGACGGAAATCCGTCTATGACCTCTCCGCGTATACCTCGCATACCGCACTCAAGGTATGCTCTGCCGCCCGCGGTAGATGTGTCAATACTTTCAAAATCGCGCTTGACAGAGGCGCACGAGAGCCTCGCCGCCTCGGAAAGTATCTCATCGACGCTCTGCATATATCCGTCGGGACTCATCAGCCTGCCGATCGCGCCCAACAGAATTCCCATCGAGAATATAGCACCTTTATGCGTATTTACGCCACGGGTGGCGGCATACATGCATTCTTCCGCCGCAAGTCCCGATTCTCTCAAACTAAGAAAGGTTTTTTCGTAAGGTTCATCCTTGCCGCCTACGCCCGTTTTTACGCAACGCAAAAAATACGGCTCCAACGCCTCGGCACTGCGTTCAAAATCCGAGACGTCCATATCCGTGTGACTGCCGCGGCTCACAGGGTCCACAAGTCCCGGCTTCGGAGAGGTGTACACCTCACGTAAAAGACTCTCCTTTGCTATGCGGGCAATACGTCTCGCATCAAGGTCCTCAAAATAGTCGGTCAACATTCTGTTCGTCAATGCTATCAGATCAGAAAGAGGGTGCAGTCTGCCGGCGGCACAGGCTCTGCCTGGCGCACCGCATATCATACATCCCCGCTCGCCCTGTCTGCTCATTTTCCTGCCGTCGACGTCTAAGACGTCTATATCAAAAAGTCGGCCTATCGGGTGATTCTGTTCGATCTCTACCATGCGCGCCTTAAGCACGTTGGCGTCGGCGCGCACCGAATAAAACGACACGGGGCCGCAATTCGTATGTTCCTCGCGCCGTTCGAGAACGTCATACGCGGAGATTTTCCCCTCGATATGTCGCAAGCCCTCGCCGAAAGCACGCTCTATCAAGGATGAATTCTTTACCGGTCCCGCCACGTTCATCGTAAAGCATATAAGGGGGACGCGGTGCTCCTTAAGCATTTGCGTTTGAGTGCGTACGCGCTCCTCGCGCGAGTTGAGCAGCTCCTCAATCGTGATTTGCATAGCGTTTCCCCCTTTTTCTACGGTCACAGCGATGCGCCGCGGCTTTTGCTTCTCTTATATTAATTTACAAGATCGGATGCTTTTCCTGTTGCTCGTCGAGCTTTCTGAGGTTTTTCTCCGCATTATCCCCGACGCATCCGACCAGAAGATATCGGTGCGTAAACCGCTCGTAAATAAAGTGGTTAAGCAAATGGAAGTTCTCTATCATACCGGTGCTTGACACGTGAATACGCGGTCCGGTACACGGGTGGATATTTTCACCTATTGAAACGTGATTGTTGTCTACGTACGTAACGGGTAGATTTTCGGCAATAAGATTTTGCACCTTCTTTTCAAGCTCGGCAATATCGAAGTCCGGTTTTCTATCCGGAAAGGCTAGTACGAAACCGTGCTTTACGTCGTCATGCTGACATCTGGCAAGGTCCTCAGCCGGCATAAAGTATTCGCACAGGTCCTCCGCGGTGTGCGCCATAAGTCTGTACCTTAGCGAAGTGTATACCGTCTCGCGTATCTCCTCCGGCTCAGGACCGAAGATAGTCGGTCTTGATATAAGTACCTGCTCTCCCGCGCCGATAAGAAGATTGGCGTTGAAGCCGAGCAAGGGATATATTAAATCAAAATGCTCAACTATTACTCTTTTTCCGTTAGCCAGCGCCTCACGTATCGCATCAGCAAGAACGCTCATCTGGGTAAAACCGTTTTCAAAACGGATATCCACGTGGTAGGTATGGGGAGAGAAAAATTTAAAGCCTCCTCCCTCTTGGTCGAGCAGCGGCAGAGGGCGCACGTAAACGCCGTCGTCGTCGTTAGTAAGCTCAAGTCCCGGAAACATTCCGCGGATGAGCGCACTCTTTCCCGAGCCCGCCTCTCCTATAATGCCTATAAGCTTATCAAACGGGGATAGGTAGAGCTGCGCCAGCTGCATACCCAAAGCGTACATACGGTTGTGTCCTCTTGGGGCAAAATAGCTGCTTAAAATATGGCATTCCTGTCTTTCTTGCATTTCGTTCTCCTCTTATCTATATATAATCTTTCTTGCGAAGATGATCGAGTGTTGTGCTCGGAAGCAGGCGCGACAGCGCATCGGTGTCACGCTTTCCAATGAGCTCTCTCACGGTGCTTGCGCTGATCGGCACACCGTCCTTTGTTACTCGCTCGATCTCACATACTCGGATTCCAGCGTTCGGCAATTTCTCTTTAAGCGCGGCATTATATTCCGCAGTGAGCCTAGAGAGCGGCTCGGTGCCGACGTATCGGCGGTTAATGGAGAGTCTTGGGGCGAGATGGCGCGCGAATATTTCAATATCCACCTCACACGCAGCGCCCCTTGCACGCTCTCTGTCTTTAAGAAAATACGTGGGAAAGGTAGCGGATGAGATAAGATAGGGCCCCGTCGGAAGCACCGTCACGTTCGGGATATGAGCCGTGCCGAGCTTAACCATCTCAAGCCTATCCGCGGCGGAAAACTCGCTCTTATCCTCAGAGAGCACGAAAACGAAAACTCTGCGGCACTCCCCCGCGGCACGCTCAATAATATACTTATGTCCGAGGGTGAAGGGATTACAGTTCATCACTATTGCCCCGACCTCTCCGTCCGTCGGCGCCTTTGGCAGCGTGTCAAGAAATTTTGCAAAGCCGTCGCGCTCATTTTCCATAACCAGCACACTCTCACTCTCGACTACCGGGTAGAAAAAGAGCGATTCAAAGGTGTATCGGTTCTCCGGCTTGGTGTAGAGAAAGAGATGGCGATGCCCGTCGGCGAAGGCGTCGCGCCTGAGCTCAGTCAGGACACCCGACGTGAGATCCTCACCCCTATGGCTACCCGCCACCGCAATCAGCTTTAGCACGCATCCGTCCCTGCCGCCCGTGGCAACGAGCTCGTCACCGTCAAATACAAGCACGGTGCGTTCCGCGCATCTGTCCGCGACGAGTCCTGCCGACGCTATCAAGTCGCGCCACATCGCGAGTCTGTTACCAAATAGGTGCGACGTAATTTCAAAATTCATAGTAAACCTCACTTGAAAAAGGCGAAAAAAGTCTTTCAAAAAGTATCACCTACATTATAACACACTTCCGCTAAAAAGAAAAGGGGGAAAGGAAAAAAGCTAAAAAATCCGGCAAATCCTCAAAATATCAAAAAAACGGTTGCTTTTTTGTACAAAACGTTGTACAATAAATGATGAAAAATTATCCTTACAGAGTAAGGCGAACTGAGAGGAGCTTTTAACAGTGGATATTTTAAAGCGTGCCTCCGCAGGCACAATGGAGTCGAGCGACGCGTATGTTGAGATCGAGCCCGGATCCGGACTAAGCATTCATATTGAGTCGGTCGTCGAAAAGCAGTTTGGCGACAAAATAAGAGCCGCCGTGCGTAAGGTTTTAACAGATCGCGGAGTTGAGTCCGCCAACGTGCGAGTGATTGACAGAGGCGCGCTTGAGTGCGTTATCCGCGCAAGGGTGGAGACCGCTGTAAACAGAAGCGGAGGTGAGTCGTAATGCGCCGAAGTCTTTTGTTCCTCCCCGGAAACAATCCGAATATGCTTATAAACGCAGGCTGCCTCGGTGCGGACGCGGTTATCTTCGACCTTGAGGATGCGGTGTCTCCTGCCGAAAAGGATGCCGCGCGTATTTTGGTCCGCAACACGATGAGATATATGGAGCTTGCCTGTGAGCGTGTCGTCCGTATCAACTCGGTCGATACCGAATATTGGCGCGCAGATATCGACGCGATACTGCCGGAGCGCCCCGACCTGATACTTTTGCCTAAGGCGGCTACCCCCAATGACGTGCTTACCGTCGACGAATATGTTGCGAAGTGTGAGAAAAAACTCGGGCTCGAGAGCGGGTCCGTTGGCATTATAGCCCTTATTGAAACGGCTCTCGGAGTTGAGAATGCATTTTTGATAGCAAGTGCGTGCAAAAGAGTCAAGGGACTGTTCCTCGGAGCAGAGGATCTGACTGCGGATCTCCAATGTAAGCGGACACGTCAAGGTACGGAAATAGAGTACAGCCGTATGCGACTGGTTGTAGCGGCGCGCGCCGCGGGCATAGACGTGTACGATACGCCCTTCACCGACGTTAACGACGACGAGGGCATCGTGGCAGACGCAATGCTGGCAAAATCGCTCGGCTTCACCGGTAAGGCATCTATATCTCCGCGCCACGTCGACGTAATAAACGACGTATTTTCACCCACGGTTGCCGAGATAGACTACGCCTACGAGGTTATTGACGCGATTCGCCGCGCTAAAGCAGAGGGTAAGGGAGCAATATCCCTCCGCGGCAAAATGATAGATGCACCGATAGTGGCAAGGGCGGAGCGCACGATAGCTATGGCTCGCGCGCTTGGAATTGAAAGGAGGGGTGACTGTGAATAAACTCGTAAGCTCTGTAAAAGAGGCGATAAGACTCGCTGATCTTCGCGACGGAATGACGGTATCCTTCCACCACCACCTGAGGAACGGTGACTTCGTTTTAAATATGGTCATGGATGAGATCGCCGCGCTTGGTATACGCGATATAAAAATCAACGCCAGCTCTCTCTTTGACGTTCACGCACCGCTTGTAAACCACATAAAGAACGGAGTCGTCACGGGTATTTCGACGGACTACATAGGCGCGGGGCTTGGCAAAGAGTTCTCCGAGGGTGTGCTCGCAGAGCCGGTTAAGTTTTATACGCACGGCGGCCGTCCTCACAGTATAATTGAGGGCAGAGAGAAGATAGACGTTGCATTTATCGCCGCCCCGACGGCAGACACTATGGGCAACTGCTCTGGCAAGTACGGAAAATCCGCCTGCGGAAGCCTGGGATACGCCTTTGCTGACGTTATGTACGCGAAGCGCGTAGTAGTAATCACCGATAATCTCGTGCCGTATCCCCTCGCTGATTTTTCTATCTCCGAGGACTACGTTGACTACGTAGTAGAGGTAGATGCGATAGGCGACCCCAAGGGCATCGTTTCCGGCACGACCAGAATAACCAGAGACCCCGTGGGACTTGTAATGGCGGCGCACGCCGCGAAGGTCATCGAGGCATCGGGACTTCTTAAGGACGGCTTTTCCTTCCAGACGGGAGCGGGCGGCGCATCTCTTGCCGCGGCAAAGTTCCTAAAGGATATCATGCTTGAAAAGAAGATCCGCGGCAGCTTCGGTCTTGGCGGTATTACAGGATATATGGTAGATATGCTTCGGGCAGGTTGCTTTGAAACGCTGCTTGACGTACAGTGCTTCGACCTTAGCGCGGTGGACTCTATTCGCAGCGACCCGAGGCACAGAGAGATATCTGCTATGCAGTATGCGTCTCCCGGCGCAAAGAGCGCCGTCGTCAACAGCCTTGACGTGGTTATACTGGGTGCGACCGAGATCGACACCGACTTTAACGTAAACGTACACACCGATTCAAACGGATATATCATGGGCGGATCGGGCGGTCACAGCGATACGGCGGCAGGCTCGAAGCTCTCTATGATAATCGCGCCTATGTTCCGCGCAAGACTTCCCATTGTTTCAAACCGCGTTACCTGCGTATCCACCCCCGGCGAGAACATAGACGTGCTCGTTACTCAAGGCGGCATAGCAATCAACCCGAAAAGGTCAGACCTCAGAGATAGGCTTAAGGATGCAAAGCTGCCGATCGTCGATATTGAAGAGCTCAAGGACAAGACCGAGCGCATCACCGGCAAACCCAACAAGCTCCCGCGCGGTGAGCGCGTGGTTGCCGAGATTATCGGCAGAGAGGGCAACCTTCTGGATAGGATATACAGCGTAGGCAAGTGACAGGTCTTGCCGATTGCTTATCCTCGTATCAAAAAAGCAGATAAACGGAGATAATTCAAAATGAGAGAAATAAACTCTACACTTATCACAGACACTGTTAAAAAGCTGTGCGTTGACGCAAACTGTCATCTTACGGACGACGTAAAGTCATGCATACGCAGCTGCCGCGACTGCGAGAGCTGGCAGGGAGCTAAAGAAATACTTGATCACATAATCGAGAACTACGAGATAGCGGACGAAATGAATCAGCCCGTCTGTCAGGACACCGGCGTAGCCTGCATTTTTCTTAAGATAGGGCAAGACGTACATATTACGGGCGACCTGTACGGCGCTGTCAACGAGGGAGTAAGGCAGGGCTACAGCGAGGGTTATCTTCGCAAAAGCGTCGTGCGCGATCCGCTCGACAGAGTCAATACCGGTGACAATACACCCGCTATGATATACTGTGATATAGTACCGGGTGATAAGCTTGAAATAACCGTTGCCCCAAAGGGCTTCGGAAGTGAAAACATGAGCAGGATTGCGATGCTCCGCCCTTCTGACGGAATTGAAGGCGTTAAAAACATCGTAATAAAAGCCGTGGAGGAGGCAGGACCGAACCCCTGTCCCCCGATCGTGGTGGGCGTTGGAATCGGCGGCACCTTCGATAAGGCGGCATATCTTGCGAAGCTCGCTCTCCTCCGTCCTCTCAACGAGCGCAACTCAAAGCCGTTCTATTCCGAGCTTGAACAAGAGCTTCTCGAAAAGATCAACGGGCTCGGCATAGGTCCGCAGGGATTTGGCGGCAGAACCACCGCGTTGGCTGTAAATATCGAAACCTTCCCAACACATATCGCGGGACTGCCCGTGGCGGTCAACATCAACTGCCACGTGACAAGACACAAAACGGAGGTGCTCTGATGGCAATTTCAATAACCGCGCCCCTCACCCGAGAGGCGGCAAGAAAATTAAAGGCGGGCGACAGCTGCCTTATATCCGGAGTGATCTACACCGCACGTGATGCCGCGCACAAAAGGCTTTGCGATCTCGTTTGGTCAGACAAGGAGCTTCCCATCGATCTAAAAGATACCGTGATATATTTTGTGGGCCCCACTCCCGCAAAGCCGGGTCAGGCGATCGGCTCGGCAGGTCCGACGACCTCATACCGTATGGACGCATACAGCCCCACCCTTATTTCCGAGGGACTTACCGGTATGATCGGAAAAGGAAAACGCGGTCCTGAGGTAATAGATGCTATGAAGAAGCACGGCGCAGTCTACTTCGGCGCCATCGGCGGTTGCGGAGCCCTGCTCAGCAAATGCGTGAAAAAAGCGGAGGTGGTCGCATACGACGACCTCGGCGCAGAGGCTATTCGCCGCCTTGAGGTAGAGAACTTCCCCGTTATCGTCGTTATTGATTCCGAGGGCAACAACCTCTACGAAAGCGGCAGACAAGAATACCTTAATTCACTAAAGAAATAAGAAAAACACACTCAAAGACACCCTCTCGGCGCAAAATCAGAGGGTGTCTTTTTCCTTCTTTTCCCGGGGTCTCCTTCGTTTTTTTCGCTAAAATCTTCAAGGTGTAAAGCATCAATGAAGTAGCTTTAAAAATTGTACAAAAAAGAACAAAATTGAGCTTTTTCTATTGACATACTATCGGCAGGGTGCTATAATATTACGCGTAAATACAATCGAGCGGTCACTCGCCCGTAAAAAAGAGGTATTTTATAATGGAAGGTCAAAAGAAAAAAGTATTGGTAATAGGCGTTATCGGCGCTGACGTACACGCAGTAGGTAACAAGATCCTGTATCACGCTTTTACTCAGGCAGGCTTTGAGGTCGTAAACCTCGGAGTTATGGTTGCTCAGGAAGAGTATATTGCCGCGGCTATAGAGTCAAATGCCGACGCAATAGTAGTATCATCCCTGTACGGACAGGGCGAGCTTGACTGCCGCGGACTGCGCGAGAAATGCGACGAAGCGGGACTTAAGGGTATTCCCCTGGTAGTAGGCGGAAACATAGTTATCGGAAAACAGAAGTTTGACGAGGTTGAGGCTCGCTTTAAGGCAATGGGCTTTGACCGCGCGTTCCCTCCCGGCACCACCCCCGAAACCACCATTGAGGCTCTGCGCGAACTCTTACATATGGACGGTAACAACGAGTGAAAAACATATTGTTGGTAGATTTTGGCAGCACGTATACCAAGCTCACCGCAGTTGATATTGACGCGGAAAAGATCCTTGGAAATGCGGCGGCATTTACCACAGTTGAGACGGATATCAACGACGGACTCCGTCTGGGGCTCGCCCGTCTCGAGGAAAAAATAGGACAGCAAAAGTACGAGGCGTGCTACGCCTGCTCTTCTGCCGCGGGCGGTCTCCGAATGGTAACGAGCGGACTGGTACCCGAGCTTACGGGCGAAGCTGCAAAGCTCGCCAGTCTCGGAGCCGGGGCAAAGGTCGTTGGAGTCTACGCCTTTCAGCTGACGGAGGACGATCTCGACGAGATACGGAAAAAATCTCCCGATATATTACTGATCGTCGGCGGCACAGACGGCGGAAACACCGAGTGCATAGTCCACAACGCGAAAATGATAGCGAGGCTGGAGCCGAGCTTCCCCATAATCATTGCGGGCAACAGAACCGCCGCGCGCGAGTGCGAACGCATCCTGTCGGGGCATGAGATTTACGTATGCCCTAACGTGATGCCCAAATTCGGTTCTCTGCAAATCGAGCCCACGCAAAAAAAGATACGCGAGATTTTCCTCGACCGCATAGTAGAGGCAAAAGGACTCAGCCGTGCCTCGGAATTGCTTTCCGATATTATGATGCCCACCCCTTCTGCCGTTCTTGCGGCAATGGAGCTGCTCGCCAAAGGGCACGGTGACGAGCTCGGTATCGGAGATCTTATCGCGGTCGACGTAGGCGGCGCAACCACCGACATATATTCAATAGCCGACGGTATGCCCGAACATATGAATACCGTTTATAAGGGACTGCCCGAGCCGTACTCAAAGCGTACGGTCGAGGGTGACATCGGTATGAGATACAGCATTCAGGGTATCATCGACGCGGCGGGCGTACGCAAGATCGCGGCTCTCTCGGGGCTGACCGAGGAGAGGGTAACCGCTCTGGTCGAAGAGCTTACCGCGGATAAGGAGCGCGTGCCGAACGGTGACGCGGAGCTTGAGGCTCTTGACTTTGCCCTCGCATCCTCAGCTATTGAAGAAGCAGTGACAAGGCATGCGGGCACTGTATATGAAACCTACACTATGATGGGTCAGACGTTTGTTCAAGAGGGCAAGGACCTGACTCGCGTAAAGAAGATCGTAGTTACGGGCGGAAGCCTGATACATACGAAGAGGACGGCGGAGATAGCGTCTGCCGCGCTCTATTCCCCCTCGCGGCCCGACTCTCTGCGCCCGAAGGAAGCAGAGGTTCTGGTTGACAGAAAATACATTTTGGCCGCTATGGGACTGCTTTCGTCTCATTATCCCGAAGCGGCACTCAGAATAATGAAAAAGGAGCTTGAATGTCATGGATATTCAAAATAAGCGTTTAAGTGACGAGGCGTTTTACAAGCAACGTGCGGAGGTTCTTTGTCAATGGCATACCGGCAAGGACGTAGACCTTGAGGAGGCAGTGGCATATCACAAATCTATGCCCGAGAACAGAAAGTTCTCGAAGAAGCTGATTGATGCAAAGCGTAACGGACGCACTCTTATTCAGCCGCGTGCGGGAGTGCCCGTAATAGAAGAGCACATCAAGCTGATGCAGTATCTTGAGAAAAACGGCGAAGCAGATCTTCTCCCCTCTACGATCGACAGCTACACCCGCCAGAACAGATACGAGGAGGCAGAGAACGGAATCTCCGAGTCTATCCGTCTTGGCAGAGCGATGCTCAACGGCTTCCCCGCGGTCAATCACGGCGTAGCAAATTGCCGTAAGGTCATCGAGAGCGTGAACGTACCTATGCAGGTCCGCCACGGCACACCCGACGCAAGACTTCTTACCGAGATCACTCTTGCCGGCGGCTTTACCAGCTACGAGGGCGGCGGGATCTCCTACAACCTGCCCTACTGCAAGAACAT